>PHEM01000393.1 GCA_002842935.1 Alphaproteobacteria bacterium HGW-Alphaproteobacteria-13
ACAGCTCTTCGATCTGGGGATCGAGCGGAAACCCGAAACGTCTGGCGATCTCGGCGCCGCGCGGTGCGGACAGTGCATGAAGATGGCCATGCGTCTGCGTCACCGCAAACGGCCAGGTCATGGCGACGCCCACGACGTTCTCAGGCAGCACGATGAGCGTGTCGCCGGTGCGGATCGCCTCGTCGCACTGGGTGGCGTCATAGGCATTGCCGGTGCTCGCAAAGGCGTGATGACGCCGGGTCTCGAAGGCGAAGCGTTCGCTCATCGTCAGCATGTCTGGTCTCCGGATTTCCCCATGCAAATGAGGAGGCGGAACGCCGGGCGGGGGGCAGTGCCGGCGTTCCGCCTCAGGCCGCGCGGGGGGCTCATCCGCGGCCTTTGCGTGGACGACGGGGACCGCTTGGGGTTCCCGCCGGTTGGAGTTGGGACTGCCGATCAGGCGTCGACGAGGGGCGGCAGCGCGCCATCGTGTTCGGCGCCGTCCTTGGCGTTGACGCGGCCACGCTTGGCGGGCGGGGTCGCGGTGCTGTCACCCAGACCATCACCAGCCTCTTCGGCGCTGCGATCGCCGCCGGCGTCGTCGGCCGGGAACATGTCGCTCTCGCCGTATTCGGCCGAACCGAGTTGGGTGTTGCGGCGGCGCGGACGCTGCCAGGCGATCGCCATGGTGCCATCCTCGCGCGGGAACGCGGCGATGTAGAGCGGCTGCGCCATCGACGGATCGTCGATCTTGCCCTGGTAGAAGCTTTCGCCCGTCGAGTTCGACGAGAGTTCAAAGAGTGCGCCGACAATCACCCAGCGGCGCTGGTCGTTGAGCGCGACGATCTCAAACTTGGGTGCGCGGGGGTTGCTGGAGGTCACCGGCCGCAGGCCGATGGTGCGCGTGATGGTGAGCGTTTCGACAGAGCCGATCAGCTGGCCGTTGGCGTTCTTGCGGATTTCACCGATGTTCATGGACGTTCTCCTAGGTGGATCAATTGCGACCGAACCCCTTGTTCGATCACTCTTTTCCCACCCCCCTTCCCTCCCGGCCGTCAGGCCGAAGCTGCGGGCACTGCCCGCAGGGAGAAATCCAATTGGTTTCCGATCAATGCCCGGCGAATATCAGCGCTGTCTGTTCGCAGCTGATGCGAAGCCGGAGCTATCGTTTGAAAACGGATTCCGATTCCACGACAGCATGTTTGCAGGCGTACCCTGCTATCGGGGAGCCAAGTACCGGTTTGCCAAGCATTACCTTGGCTGGGACCGCGTGCCCCGGTTTGACGGCAAGGGTGATGATGGCGCCGAGGGCGACGAGTTCAAAGCTGCTCAACAGCTCGACAGCATTGGAGATGTCGAATTTTGGGTTCGGAACGTCGCCAAGCATCCTGACGCATTTTGGCTGCCATTGGCTAGTGGCCGCACCTATCCTGATTTTGTAGCCAAACTGAAGGATGGCAGGTTGCTAGTCGTCGAGTACAAAGGCGATCACTTGGTTGCTGACTCAACGGCGAAGAGGGCAATCGGAGCTCTATGGCAGGGCGCAAGTGATGGTCAGGGAATCTACGTCTTCGCCGAGAAAGAACGAGATGGGATGAGCGTGAAGCAGCAGATTATCACGGCGATGCAGTAAACTGGATGCCCGCCCTTTCGGACGGTCCTTAACTGCAAGTGGTGAAATGCCAGTGTCAGCCATCTCCAGTTCTGCCAGTTAAATCTCGAAATTGAGAAACCACGATGATCGGCTCTGATGACAGCACGCAAACACTCGCCAAACGACAACAAAGGCGACATTCTATTTCAGACGGAATGCTGTTTTTACATTGGATTGCGGTGAAAATCCGATGACACCGATTATGCGCGGCAAAGGTCTAACGCCATCGGAGCAGCAATTGGTGCGGTTCGCTGATCGCGCGTTCCTACGGCTCTGGTCCTATCCCAACACATTCAATGATCGCACCAAGACAGCTTGTGGGGGTGGGCAGGAAATCGCCGACCTGCTGGCGGTGTTCGAGAACCATGTCGTGCTTTTCAGCGACAAGGCGATCAGCTGGCAGGAGGACAAACCCTCGGAACTGGCTTGGTCGCGATGGTACCGGCGCGCGATTGACGGTGCTGTCGCTCAGCTCAACGGCGCCGAGCGCTGGCTTGATCTGCATCCCACCCGGGTGTTCACCGACAAGCATTGTACTCAGCCTCTGCCGGTCCCGCTGCCCAGCAAGGCCGACCGGATCACTCATCTGGTGGCCGTGGTCAGCGGCGCCGAAGCCGCGTGCCGCCGCTATTTCTCTGACCCGCGCGGATCGTTGATGATCGTGTCTGGGTTGAAGGGGGCGGCGCATGTCGACACCACACGCGACGATTTCCGCCCGTTCCTCGTCGGCGACGTTAGTCCGGGTGGAACCTTCGTGCATGTGTTCGATCCAATCGGGCTCGAGTTCGTGATGAACGAACTCGACACGGTCGCCGACCTCACCGCCTATCTGGGCGCCCGTGCGAAGGTTCTGCGCTCTGGAAAGATAGGGTTGGCCGCAGGCGAAGAACACTTGCTCGCGGCCTATATGATGAACGGCTTTAAGGACGGCCGGCCCGGATTCATCCCCGAGAAAATGCGTAAGCGGGCGCGGCGCGCGCAGCTCGCCATTCCCGAAGGCGAATATGAGACGTATGTCTCCTCGCAGCTCTATGGCGAGATCGCGGACCTTAAAAAGAAGTCGATGCTGTGGGATGAAGTGATCGAGCTGGTCGCGGAGGATGTGCTTAAGGGCACGTCGATCTCGATCCTTAACTACGAACCGAGCGTCGCGCTTTCCGAACAGGCGCTGCGCGTCATCGCCGCCGAGCCGAGAATGAACCGAGTGTCGCTCGCTCATGCGCTTTGGGGCGCGATGGAGCGGTGCGTCAGAGAGGACATGGCGCGCTTCGTG
>PHEM01000394.1 GCA_002842935.1 Alphaproteobacteria bacterium HGW-Alphaproteobacteria-13
AATTGCTGGGTGCCTTCAACGACAATCTGTTCAAGAATGCGATGGTGCTGTTCGTCGTCTATGGCGTGTTCAACGACGAGGCGTCGGAAACCCTGTTCACCGCCGTCGCGACGGGGCTGTTCATCCTGCCCTTTTTCCTGCTGTGGCCCGGCATCCGCATCGGCGCGCACCAGCCGCTGGCGATCGACTATGCGCTTGCCTTCGGTCTCTATTGCCTGATGGGCATCACCGATTATTTCGACGGCTATGTCGCGCGCGCGCGCGGCACCGTGTCGCGTCTGGGCATCTTCCTCGATCCCATCGCCGACAAGATCATGATCGCGGCGGTGATCCTGCTGCTGGTCTTCACGCGCGACATCGCGGGCTGGCACGTCATCGCCGCGCTGATCATCCTGCTGCGCGAGATCATCGTGTCGGGGTTGCGCGAATTTCTCGCGACGCTGCAAGTGTCGATGCCGGTGACGCAACTGGCGAAGTGGAAGACGGCGTTCCAGCTCATCGCCTTCGGCGCGCTGATCCTCGCGGGCGCGCTGCCCGCCATGCCGTGGATCAAGACCGTCGGTCTCGCCTCGCTGTGGGGCGCGGCGGTGCTGACGATGGTCACGGGGTGGGACTATCTGCGCGTCGGTCTCAAGCATATGGATTGACGTCATGCAGATCAGCTATTTCTCCTGGGTTCGCGAACGGATGGGCATCGCGGAAGAGCATGTCGCGCTGCCGCCCGATGTGGCTGAACTCAGCGCGCTGATCGCGTGGCTCGCGGCGCGCGACGCGCGCGGCGCCCATGCCTTCGCCGAGCCGGAGCGGATTCGCGCCGCGATCGACGGCACGATGATCGGGCCTGACGCCCGTATCGCCGACGCGCGCGAGATCGCGCTGTTTCCGCCGGTGACGGGCGGATGATCCACGTCGCGGTGCAGCCGGGGATCATCGACGTCGCGGCCGAACTGGTCCGTCACGACGCGGGCGGCCACGGCGCGAGCGCGAGCTTCGTCGGGCGCGTGCGCGGCGATGGCGGGCTTGCCGAACTGTTCCTGGAACATCATCCCGTGATGACCCACGCCGCGCTGGCGGAACTGGCGCGGGCCGCGGCGGAGCGCTGGGCCTTGCCCGCCGTGACGCTGATCCACCGCGTCGGCGCGATGCTTCCCGGCGACACGATCGTCCTCGTCCTTGCGAGCAGCCCACACCGTTCCGAAGCGCTGGCGGCCTGCGCCTTCCTGATCGACCGGCTGAAGACCGACGCGATGCTGTGGAAGCGCGAGACATTCGACGACGGGCGCGTCCAATGGGTCGAGCAGCGCGAAACCGACCTCGACCGCGCGGCGTGCTGGGAAGATCGATCTTAATTCACGCGATGCTTGCGGAAGATGTCGGCGAGCATATGGAATTCCTCGGCGCGCGGGCTGCCCTTGCGCCACACCAGCGCGATGGTGCGCCAGTCATGGTCCGACGCAAGCGGCCGCGTGTCGATGTCGGTATGGTCCAGAATCCCGGCCTCGATCGCCATTTGCGGCAGCATGGTGATGCCCAGGCCATTGTCGACCATCTGCACCAGCGTGTGCAGCGATGTCCCCATCATCCGCGCGCCCGCGCGCAGTTCGGGGCGGTTGCAGGCGGCGAGGGCGTGATCCTTCAGGCAATGCCCGTCCTCCAGCATCAGCATCTGGGCCGGGTCGATCTGGTCGGCGCTGACCGTCGCGGGCAGCTCGTCCGACTGGTCGCCCGGAAAGGCGACGAACAGCGCGTCGTCGAACAGCGGTTCGCTTTCGACATCGCCGCAGGCATAGGGAAGCGCCAGCAGCACGCAATCGACCGCGCCGTGGTGCAGCGATTCGCAAGCCTGCGCGCTCGGCTCTTCGCGCAGGAACAGCTTCAGCGACGGCCGCTCCCGGCGCAGCCGGGGCAGCAGGCCGGGCAGCAGGAAAGGCGCGATGGTCGGGATGACGCTCATGCGCAGTTCGCCGACCAGCGGCGCGGACGCCGCCGCGGCCATATCGGCCAGTTCCTCGGCCTCGCGCAGCACGCGGTGCGCCTTTTCAACGATCGCGTTGCCGAGCGTGGTGAAGCGTACGACGCGGCGCGTGCGCTCGACCAGCGTCTGTCCCAGCAGCGTCTCCAACTCGCGGATGCCCGCCGACAGCGTCGATTGCGTGACATTGCAGGTGTCCGCTGCGCGGCCGAAATGGCCATGTTCGTGCAGCGCGACGAGATATTGCATCTGTTTCAGCGAAGGCAGGTAATGGTGCATTGATCGGATATAGCAATGAGTGAGGCGATTTTAAACGGTCCTGCCGATGATTATTTGCGACCTTTCGCCCAGTGGGGTAGCGCGGACGCAAGGGGAGGGACGGGATGGCGATTTCGCGTTTTCTGATCGGCGGCGCGGCAAGCGCGCTGTTGCTGACGGGCGGGCTGTTCCTGTGGCAAGGGTACAGCCAGATCGCCGCGGACGACACCGACTTGCCCGCGCCGCCGCCCGCGCTGCCCGCGATTCCCGTCGCGGGACCGAATGCGCCGAAACGCGGTCCCGCGCCGCCCGCGCTTCCCGCCGCCAAGGAAGCTTCGCGCGAGGAGCGCCGCTTCAACCGCTACGACCGCGACCGCAACGAACGCATCAGCCGCGTCGAGATGATGTCGACGCGCACGGCGGCGTTCCGCAAGCTTGACAGGAATGGCGACAATCTGCTGACCTTCGAGGAATGGGCCGTGGCGACGAGCGACCGCTTCGCCAAGGCCGACGCCGACAAGTCGGGCGACCTGACGCGCACGGAGTTCGCGACCACGGCGCCAAAACCGGCGGCCCAGCCGAAGTGCAAGTGCTGATCTGACCGTCGCCCCCGCGAAGGCGGGGGCCGCTGGAAACCTGGCGCAATGCCGACGGCGGCCCCCGCCTTCGCGG
>PHEM01000020.1 GCA_002842935.1 Alphaproteobacteria bacterium HGW-Alphaproteobacteria-13
GGATCGGCGGGGTCGAGATCTGCGAGGCGGCGCGAGAGCAGGGCTTCGCTTGTCGTGACGAGCTGGATGACGGCGCTCTGGTCCGATTGGAGAGCGACATCGATGGCGGGCAGAAGGCTTGGCAGTTTCATCGCGAGAAGGAGAGCCGAGAAGAAACGCTGTTTGGCGCTTTCGAACCGCGAGCGCGCAGCCGAAAGGGCTTGGCCGTTAAGCGTGGCGCCGGTTAGCCGGTCGACGACGCCGGCGGCGGCAAGGGCCTCTTCCATGTTCCGGTGGATGATCGCCCAGGCGTCGGCATAGGTGTCGAAATCTTTGATCTGCGCAGGCGTCAGCGCGTGCTCGAGGATGTCATATTCGACACCGGCATAGGAGAGCGCGCGAGCGGTATAGACGCCCATCGCCTTCAGCTCGCGCGCGACCAGCTCCATTGCGGCAACGCCGCCGTCACGAATCCGCGCAGCGAAAGCCTCGCGATCGACGAACGCAGTCCCCTCGCCCCACAGGCCAAGCCGGGTCGCATAGGCGAGATTGTTGATGTCGGAGGCGCCGGTCGCCGAAGCATAGATGACGCGTGCCCGGGGCAGGCGGTTCTGCAGTTCAACTCCGGCAATACCTTGCTGGGATCCGGCTACGGTGCCGAACCGCCCTTCCCCGCCGGCAACACCGCCCATCGCGTGCGCCTCGTCGAACAAGAGCAGCCCGTCGAACGCGTCGCCAAGCCACGCGAGAATCTGGTCGAGACGTCGATCGCCGCCCGCTTCGCTCCGCAAGGTGGCATATGATGCGAACAGGATGGCATCGCCCATTTCGATCCCCGCTCCTGCGCGGACACGCCCCAAGGGTTGGATGTCGAGCGGGGTTCCCCCGAGAGCCTGCCAGTCGCGGCGAGCATCTTCAATCAGGGCGCTACTATCGCTGAGCCAAAGGTGCCGGCGTTTCCCGCGCAGCCATTGATCCATCGTGATCCCGGCAAGCTGCCGCCCCTTCCCTGCCCCGGTCCCGTCGCCAAGGAAGAAGCCCTGACGGTAGAGTTGCCCGTCTGCATGGGGAACGAGAGCAAGCCCCTTTTCGGGTGCGCGATAGCGGCCCGGGAGGTCGATGTCGGTTGCAGCGAGGGCGTGGACGATCGTTTCGAGCTGGGGGGTGCTCAGGATCCTGTCGTCGAGCACCCGCTTGGGAAGCTGCGGGCGATAGTTCGGCGCCGGCAGTGCGACGGCCGCCATTGCGGCAGATTCGACCAACGGGCTGGGATGCTCGCAAGGATTCTCGAATTCGAGGCGCTGGCTGCGCCATGGAACGTAGAGGGCGGTTTCATCGTGGGCCGCGGCGACTGGATCGTGGATACGATAGTTGACGCTGGCGATCTCGAAGCTCGGGAGAGGCCGCGCGGCCCGGGGGAAGGATTTGGCCGGGGATGCTCGAAATGCACCGAATAGCGAACCTGTCCTGGTGGATCGTGGCCGCGTTGGAGGAGTTGGATTGGGGTGGACGATCGCGCGCGCCGGTAGCTGGCCAATTGCATCGAGAAGCTTGCTGACGGTCGTTCGGTTGATCGTCGTTGGCAGGCGCCCGGGCCCTCTCCCCTTGTCGGCGACGACAATCCGGACGGCGACAGATGTTCCCTTCCCGGCAAAGCCCTTGTCGAGACGAAGCATCATGCGGATGTTCGCGCCGGATATTGCCCGATCGAACAGCGATCCATGCTTGCCTCCCGGGTTGAAGTTGTCGGGCATGATCGCGACGATGCGACCACCATATTGCAGAGCGGCGAGCGCGGCGGCGAAGTGGCGGTGAGCGGCAAAAGGATCCATGGCCCCGGCAGCGTTGCGGGCGAAGGGGGGATTCATGACCACGACTGTCGGCGGAACCGATAGGTGCTGATTGATCTGTGCGGCATTGAAGCTGGTGACGCCGTGTTCCGGGAATAGGATGCGAAGGGCCGCTGCGCGGACCGGATCAAGTTCGTTGAGCAGGAGCATTTTCCCCTGCCCCGCCCACTGGGCTATCGTCCCGATGCCGGCGCTTGGCTCGAGTACGATGTCTTCGCTGCCGATAATGGCGAGATGGTTGATGAGCCAGGAGAGATCCAGCGGCGTCGAGAAATGCTGATGGGCGATTTGCTCTTCGCTGCGCACGGTCTGCGTTGGGAAGGATTTTTCCAGTTTGGCGAGCTGCTCGATGATGGCGATCGGCTGTTCGGGAAGCTTTGCGCTTCGGCCTGCGAGGATCGCCGCGATTTCGGTCATGACGAAACTGTCGCGTTGCGTCCAAATGCCGTCGGCCGATTTGGAGCCGAATGCTGCTATCATAGCCTCATTGATAAGCCCTCTTCGAACTGGCCTGTCGTCCTTAGTCGTTGTCGCGATCGAGCGCGCAGCTTCGAAGAGGCGGCCCGCGGTGTCGGGCGCCCGGTCCGTATCGGTGAGCATTGGAGGATCCTTTCTTCCGGACCGTCATGGTCCGTCCCCCTTTCTCCACCTCCGCTTTCAATCAGCCGGACGGCTGTGTTTTATCGTTATAGAATCTGGGTTTAGTACAGTTACGCCCTCGGTTCGTTCTTCGGTGTCCATCGCTCCCCGTTGATTCATTTATGGATTTTTGAAGCGCCAAAACGGCCATGGTGGGTGGAATGACGAAAATCCGTGTGTGGACTGTCGAATTGGGCGTGGGTGAACTGTCGAGCAATTGTGGGTGATATGACGTTTGGACTTGAAATGGTGGGTAATATGACGAAGAAGGAGCCTTGCGGTGGGTGAAATGACGATTCTTGCCGCGCCGTGGGTGATATGACGAAACGTCGGCGCCCGTGTGTGGAATGACGATTTACGACTATCGGTGGGTGAAATGACGAATTCGACCGCGGCGGGCACTTGCCGCCCTGTGTGTGAAATGACGTTTCTCACTCACTGCGTGGGTAAAATGACGAAGGAGGACTGCTGTGGGTGAAATGACGAAAGGGTCTATCCAGGGCGACGAGATCGTCGAAGCGGGCGGTCGCTCCCCTCTCCTTCCCGCACGGCATGGTGAAGAGCTCTTTGTTGCGGATGTGTTCGACGGGTATCCGAAGGGCGATATGGCCTCAATGGAGTTCCCTATCTTCTCGTTGTCGACCAAGCCGGACGTGGAGCTGCGCCGCTTCGAATTTGCTGACGGACATTTCGTCGAGATCACCCCCTCGGCCAAAGGCCTTGCCACTGTCCACGATCGCGACATCCTCATCTATTGCATGAGCCAACTCGTAGCCGCGAAAAATGAGAAGAAGCCAATCGCGAGGACGATTAGATTTGTTGCCCATGACCTGCTTCGGTTCACCAACCGTGTCGCCTCGGGCGAAGGTTATCGAGGTTTGCGTCAGGCCCTCGAGCGACTTCGGGGCACGACGATTTCGACGAACGTCAAGACGGGCGGCGAGGAGACGTTTGAAGTTTTCGGGCTGATCGACAAGGCTAAGATCGTGTCGGAAACACGTGACGGCCGAATGCGGGAGGTCGAAGTCACGCTGTCCGACTGGACGTTCAGGTCGATCGAAGCGTTTCAGGTTCTGACCTACAACAAGGATTATTTCCGTCTTCGTAAGCCGTTGGAACGACGTCTGTATGATGTCGGAAGAAAGATGTGCGGCGAGAAAAAGATTTTTCGCATTGGCTTGGAGAAGTTGAAGGATCGCTGTGGGTCGAAGTCGACGATGCGGGAGTTTCGCCGTTTGGTGAAGGCGATCGCTGAGGACGACATCGTTCACAACCATTTTCCGGATTACTCGCTTCGCCTCCTCGATGGCGACATGGTTGAGTTTTCAAATCGGCGGGCGGCGATCGCCGTCGAGGCGCCGGTCGAGTTGCCGGTTGAAATTTCCGCACTGCGTTTGAAGCCAGAAACATATGATGCCGCCCGCGAGGCAGCGCCTGGTTGGGACAAATATCATTTGGAGCAGGAATGGAGGGTGTGGATGGCGGATGGCGGCTTGGATGCTCCGCGCGATCCCGACAAGGCCTTCATCGGGTTCTGCCGGAAGTTTTTCGAGAGGAACGGACGGCCGTGAACCGACGTCGCAGAGACAGGCGTCCCCCTTCCCTGCCCAATTTCGCTCGATCTAGATTCCACGCTCCCGCGCGAGCGCACGCAAGGCGAGATCAAGTACAGCACCCATGGGCTGACCAAGGTTGTCCGTGATGTCGTACAAGAGCTGAATCGTTTCGTCCGTCGCCTTGATATTGATCTGCTTGTTCCTCCCGGTCACATGCCGGCGCTGCGACATAGGCTTTCGCGCAGGCGCTGCATCGGGACGGGCGGCCCGGCTGGGAAAATCAGAACGATCGGCGAGCTCGTCGATCATCTGGACGTCCGGCTTGGCCGGCGGGGGCCGTTTCTCAAATTCGGTCCCTAAGTTGGCGAATGGGTTGGCTCGGTCGCTCATGGGTAGGCCTCCGTTATGCAGCGGCACGCAGATCGCGGAGCTTGTCCACGATCTCGAGTGTAAACGCATCGGCGTTCGCAATCGCGCGGTCCAGGTTTGCTACGTCCTTTGGATCGAGACCCTGCAAAGGTTGGCGGAATGAGAACATCGCCCGGAAGGCTTCTCGCTCGTTCAGTTCCGAATGGAAAACATTGATTCCTGCCTCCCTGAGTCCTTGCTGGATATGCGCCGTCGTGCGTGTCCGGATCGCCGGATTGGTGCGCGTAAGCAAGACACCATAGGGGACTTCGCGTTTCGACATTTTCTCCTGCTGCCGAATTACGGCCAACGCTCTGCCCGCTTGCTCGGCGTCTAGCTGGCTGCCTTGTGTCGGCACGATGACTAAATCGGCTTGGCTGACGGCTAGAAGTACAATCTTTGCAGCCGTTCCTTCCAGATCGACCACCACGAATGGGGTTTTGCTCGCGGCATCCTCGATCTTGTCGATGACATTCTCTTCATCGGCATCCGCGACGATGGTCAGTTTTTCAGGACAGTTCCCGCCAGAGGACCAACTGCGAAACGGGCGGTTCGGATCTGCGTCGATAACGGTTACGTCTGCGCCTTGGGAGAGCTGCGTCGCAAGGATCATTGCCGCGGTGGTTTTTCCTACCCCGCCCTTCGGACTGACAAACACGATCGTCGGCATGAAACCCTCCTAGCTGGTAGCTATCTGATATCCGGTAGTATCCGACGATAACGTATAGCTACCAGATAGCAAGTGGTATCTGGTAGCCGCCCGATAGCTACTAGGTCGCTATCCGATATCTTTCAGATACTCGTTAGCTATCGGCTATCTCATGGTATCTGGTAGCTACTAATAACACGTTCCGGATTGCCCGCGGGAGAGTCGCCAAAAGACACCAGAGCCGGGGCGTCAAACCATAGGGAAAGCCGTAGGGAAGCTAACAGCGCACCCAAAAGGCTCATGGGATCCATGATGCGCGGCAAAGTGCCCATCCTTGAGATTGGAGAGCAGCTTTCCAGCACCAGTCTTCGTGCAGGGGAGGGCACGCGCGAGCTGCGCTGGCGTCATCGCACCGAAACCAAAAAGCAGCATCCAAGCCTCGAACAATCGGGAATTCACCCGCAGCCCCGGAAACGCCTCGCCAAACGCCCCCGCGGCGCGCGGCACCCGCGCAACCTCGCAGAGCGTCTCCTGCAACGCCTCGAGCAGTAGTTCGATGATGTCGTCGCGGTCGCGATCGACGTCGCGATCGGCGCGAAACAATCGCCGACGTACAAGCCCGGGGCAGGGCAGGGGATCCGGCGAGAGCCCGAACAGCGCCGGATCGGCGACGGCAAGCAGATTGACCGCCCAACAGGGCGACGTCGCGGTGACCGACACGGCGTCGCCTTCAACGTCGGCAGAGCGACGAAGGACGCGGACGATGGTGAGCAGCCGGGCCGCCGGATCGGACGGCAGCTTCGGGCTGGCGGCCACCTCGCGCACCGCCGCAAGCTCCGCCGTGCCGGCGTCGACGATCGCGGCCGTCTCCGCGGCTTCGTTGGCGAGGGGGCGGATAGCTATCTGGCGGACTCGCTGAATGGCACCAGCGAGATCCGAACGGCGATCGGCGAGGACGGCCGCGAGCAGTGTCAGGAAGGCGTCGCGCTGGGCGGCACATTCGGCGCCGATGACGCTGGCGCCGGTGACGATCGCACGGTCCTCACGATATTGCGACCAGGCGCGGACGAGCGTGCGCAGCGCGAGACAGTGGCGCATTTCCGCGGAATAGAGGGCAGGGGAGGCGAGTAGCGTGCGCGCCAGCGCGTCGATCTGGCCCTGCCGGAAGGCGATGGTGTTCATATGAGCGATGGGGGGCATGGCGGCTCCGGTTGACGAGCCACGCTAGCGGGAAGCGGAATCGGCGTCAAAGGCCGAGTTAACAAAAATGGGCGTTTGGTTTCCCATCATTCCGCGCCGTGAAACACCGACTTTCCATAATCTAATATTATGGTAAAACCGGGCTTGCCAAATCGACCCTTTCGGCCGCAAATTCCGCCCGTAGGAAGCCAGGAAAAGGAGGGCGCGTCCTGACGATCGATCACCGCATCGCCGCCGACCTGCGCCAGCTCTTCGGCGCCGACGCCGGCACGCGGCGCTCGGTCGCCGAGATCGCGCGCGAGCTGGGCCAGCGCAGCGTCAGGACAAACCGTGTCAACGCGCGCGATGCGGCGTTCGATCTGATGTGGGGCTATGAAGCCAGCGGGCTCGTCGACGACAGTCCGGGACCGCGCGGCGGGGCGGGCTGGCGGCTGTCCGTCAAGGGCGCCGCGCTGATTGCGCGAATGCTTGATCCCGAAGCATTGGTTCGCACGCGATGACCGAGCTCGCGCCGCTGCCGTCGTCGCTCGAGCTCGTGCTCGCCGCGCATGGCCGCCTCGTCGACTGGAGCAAGGCGCAGCCGCTGGCGATCGAGGCCGCGGCCGACGCGATGGCGCCGGCGACCAAGGCGGCGATCGTCGCCGACCTCAAATGTTTTCTGCGCTGGTGTATGCTCCAGCGGCCGATCGCGACCGCGGTGCCCGCCACCCCCGAAACCCTCGTCCTCTATCTGCGCTGGCTGGCGCGCGCGAGCGACACGCGCGCGGCCGCGAAACCCGCAACGCTTGCGCGGCGCCTCGCGAGCATCGCGCGCGTCCACCGGATCCTCGGCTATGGCGATAGCGAAGCCTTGCCGACACAGGCGGGCATGGTCCGTGATACGCTGAAGGGCATCCGACGAAAGGCTGGTGTGCGCCAGCGCCAGGCTGCCTCACTGCGCTACGGTCAATCGATGTCGTCGGCCGACGTCGCGCCGGATGGTCTGACGATCGAAACTCTTCTCTTGGCGTGCGGACAAGATCTGGTCGGGCTGCGCGATGCGGCACTCTGCTCGATGGCCTATGATGCGGGCCTTCGCGTGTCCGAGCTGGTGGCGGCAAAGGTGGAAGATATTCGCCTGCTTGCCGACGGCAGCGGACGGCTCGACATCCCGCGTTCAAAAACGGACCAGGAGGGGGAGGGGAGTGTCGTCTGGCTCTCGGCCGAGACGATGCGTCGGCTCTCCGCCTGGCTGACCGCGAGCGCGATCGCCGACGGTGCCGTGTTCCGGCGCATAAACATATTGACGCATAAGGGCGCGGGCGACGGCGAGACTATCTTGCGGCATCATATCGGGGCGAACGGCCTGACGCGGCAGGGAGTCGTGTCGATCCTGAGGAGCCGCGCGACCAAGGCAATCGCCGACGGCCTTGCCGTGATCGATCCCGGGCAGGATCCGGTGGCGGCGCTGAGCGCGCATTCTTTCCGGGTCGGGCTCACGCAGGACCTGTTCGCCGCCGGCGAAGACGGCGCCGGCATCGCGCTGGCGCTGCGCTGGTCATCCCCTACGACCGCGCTTGGCTACGCGCGCGAGCTCGCCGCCGGCAGCAATGCGGCGGCGCGAGTGATCGGGCGAATGCGAGGCGGTGATACGAAGGGATAGCCTGCTGCTATTGCGAGTCTGCGAGGATCATTCGAGCCGATCACAGGCCGTGCAACTTTTTCCAGCGGCCAAGCACGACCTCAAATTCTTCATTGTTCGCGAGCACGGAGCGAGTGCCTTCTAACAGGCCTTCGGCTATCGCTTGCGGGTCGTAGCCCTTTTCGATCATCTCATGCACCAAGTCCTGCGCACTGGCGAAGGCGTTGCCAACCTGGGCGGATTCGTCTGTCGGTGTTTTGTCCATGCTTGCCTAACTATGTGATACCGGAGCAGCATAACAACTAGGAAGCGGGAAGAAAAATCATGGCAGCGCAAGGCCCCCGGGAATCATCGGAAGATTGTCGCTGACCAGCCAGGAAACATCATGAGATGTCCAGATATGTACGACAGGGCGAAGCTCAGGATCGGCGCCGAGGGTGGCTACGCGCAGAACGCATTCGTCTTGCCCAGCTCGGCGCTTATCTGGATGCCGAATTTCCGATTGACCAGGCACGGGAACTGATCTCGTCAGGCAGTCGACGAGCGTAGGTGCGTGATAGGGCTCTCGAATCCGTCAGATGTCGAACATTGCTCTCCCAAGCCAAAAGCTCTGCTACAGCGCGCCGATTGCATGTGAAATCTTGCCGGAGACGGAGGTTGCATTAGAGAGGTCGAAGCTGGCTCAATACCGGTGAGCTCGAACCGAGCCGGAGTGATTGCGGGGCTGCTCACGAGAATCAGTTCTGAATGCGAGGATTGCGCTGGTCAATCTTTGAGATTGGTATTGCGCCGGCATCGGCTGAGCCATTCTGGGAGGCGATGGGGTTTACGCTCGTTCCGGAGCGAGCTAATCGCGGAGCAGGGACGTTCGCATACAAGATTCTACCTAGGCGCTTCGAGCTCGGGGGCGGTGAGCGGGTGCCGTTCGTGGTGGAGTTTTATACGCCGGACGAACGTTATCGGGAGAAACCCATTCCGTTATGCACCTTCTCAGGCTTAGGAGAACGGGTCGAGGATGGCTGTATTCAGTTGCCGGAAAGGGTCTATTGTTTCGATCCCAAAGAAGAAGCGAGCTTAAACTGGTTCGTTCGGATCGAGGTCTATGGGGTTAAGATCCATTTCGACAAGCTGAAGCGCGACAGCAGCAAGTCGCTCGGTCTCGAGTGCGATGGGGGTTATACCTATTTCCTCGATCGCATCTGCATGACTGGGCCTCAGTCTTCGTCGCGATCAGCTCGTCCCTGAAACGTCGCCGCCGGAATAGGATTCCGTGATGGCGCGGTAGTAGGGGATTGCTGCGATCATTTTCCAAAGGTCGATCGGCAAAACGGCCGCCAGCGGGCGTTGCTCATCGTCGATGTAGACGACACGGGAACCAGCGCCGGCGATCGCGCTGACGAGGTCATCGCCGCGGAGTTGCGCGCGGGCGCGTGTGGGGGAGGGGTTCGTCTGATCCATCGTCGTGCCGTGGCGGAAAAGTCTTATTTGTCAGTGAGTTTCGTTGCTTAACCGGCGGTTGACGTTTCCAGAGATGGAACAGTCACTTCTCAAAATCGTGGTTGCAATCAGAGCAATTCCGGTTGTCGGTCATTGGGCCGACGCTTCGGCACTCACAGTTCATCGGTCGGCTCAATGACGAGCTGGTCGAAGGGATATTGTGTTACCAGTTCGAAGGCTTCATCCGCCGGGGCGCGGAGCCACGTATCGAGGTCGCCGGGGCGGAGAATTACCGGCATACGGTCGTGGATTTCCATCATTTCGGGCACCGCGTCGACCATGACCATCGTATAGCTGTCGCCTCATTCGTCAGTCGGGCGCCGGGGCCGGCGCAACCGACGAAGCTGTCGATCCATCCCCTTCCGTTCGAACCGCCACCAGAGGCTCGCGACGTGAAATTTCGCGCTACGCCCGTATCGGCACGTGACCAGCACGGCGTAGAGCCAGACCGCGGCCGCGAAAATGTGCGTGGCCCGGCGAAGCCCATCCTTTTGTATTTTGCGCGTCACCGTGATAATTTCATATTGTCGGTTTCGAGCCTTGGCCGCACTCCGCCGACAATCAGGATAATGCGAAGCGGTCTACTGCACGGTAACCCGTTAGCGATGGTAGAGCCGGAATTGTCGGGCGACCATCGGACAATCGCACGGAGCGAGGACCGACATGGCCTTCGGCAGCACCGAAAAATGCGCCGGCGTTGCGGTGACGATCTCGCCGTCGGTGTTCACGGGCATGGGATGCCGGGTTTGGATGTCGAATTCGACGCATCTCGCGGTGCGAACCTCTTTCCAGGCGCCATGCGTGCCCGACCGGAAGGCGCGAAGCATCAGCGCCAGCTTCCAGAGATTCCTGAGTTCGAGACTGTAAAGGTCGAGGTGACCATCGTCGATTGCGGCATTCTCTTCGACGACATTGCCGCCGCCATAGAGGCGGCCATTGCCGATCGCGATCTGGAAGGTACTGACGCGGGTGATCTGGCCCTTTTCGGCGATCGTTGCCCGGAAGCGTGTGGCACTGAGCAATATCCGCGTCGCGGCAACGGCATAGCCAAGGCGGCCGAAGCGCTTCTTGATCGCGGGGTCGAGTTTCTGCGCAAGCTCGCTGCTGAGCCCGATGCTGGCGACGTTGAAAAAGGCATGACCATTGACGGTGCCGACATCGATCGCGCGCCTGTGCCCCGCTAGGACCAGGTCGGCGGCCGCGACGAAATCGAGCGGAATCGAGAGCGTGCGCGCGAGGTCGTTGGCTGTCCCGGCGGGAATGATGCCGAGCGGCAATCCGCTCTCGATGATGGCGGGCGCGGCCGAGGAGATCGATCCGTAGCCGCCGCAGACGATGACGAGGTCGGCATCGCGGTGCAGCCTCGTCACATCGCGCGCGATCTCGGGAAGGCTTTCGAACGGCTCGACCTTGACCCTCAATCCGCCGGCTTCGAGTCGTTCGCGGACCGGCTGGAGCGCTTGCTGCCCCTGACGCGCGCCAGCGTTGTGGAGCAACAAGGCGCGCGTATCTTTTGGCAATGGCATGGGCATGATCCTGTCAGGAGCCAGCTCCGGGCCGCAGGGCCCGGAATTGCTATGAATCGAGCGGGGCTGTTGAAAAAGGCCGGGTGATCCGATCGCGTTCCTAACGGGTTCCCTGCTTCGACACATCGGGAGCAGCGGCCATGATGGGCGAGCAACAGCGAGGCGGCAAGGGCGCAAGTTGGCGGGCGCTGGGAGCGATGATCCCCGCCGATCATATCCTACGCAGGATAGACGGGCTGATCGACCTGGGTGAACTGCGCCATGCGCTCGCCCCGCACTACAGTCGCCGAGGGCGTCCCTCGATCGCGCCCGAACTGCTGATCCGCATGTCACTGATCGCTCGCCTCTACGGCCTCACGTCGGAACGTCGGCTGTGCGAGGAAGTCCGCTTCAATTTGGCCTATCGCTGGTTCTGTCGTTTACCACTCGACGCGCCCGTGCCGCACCACTCTACGTTCAGCAAGAACCGGCATGGCCGCTTCCGCGATGCCGGCATCTTCCGCATCCTGTTCGAGCAGACTGTTCGGCGCTGCGCCAACGCGGGGCTGATTGCCCACAAGGATGCCGCAATCGACGCATCGTTCGTCGCAGCCGATGCAAGCTGGCAGCGCAAGATGCGGGACGCCGACATGGCCGCGCCTCGGCTTCCCCGCCCGGTTTGTGAATGGCTGGCGGATCAGGCCAATGCTCCACCGCAGGAACATGGGGTGCCGCGTGGCAAGCCGGCCGAGGTGTCACGCACCGATCCGGCGTCGGCGTGGTCTGCGCGCACGGCGCGGGGCCGGTTCGGCTATGCCCTGAATGTCCTGATCGACACGCCGGGAGGGGTGGCGATCGACGTGGAGGCCAGTCCCGCCCGCTTCGCGGCAGAAGTCGATGCGGGGCGGACCATGCTGGCACGGGCCGACGATCGGTTCGGCTACCGGCCAAAGCGTGTCGCGGCCGACACCGCCTATGGTAGCGCCGCGTTCCTGGCGTTTGTCACCGATCGCGGCACCATCCCGCATATCCCAGTGCTGGAACGCTCCGAGCAGACCAAGGGCAAATTCCCCCGCGAAGCCTTCCGCTATGAGCGGGAGCAGGGCCGCTATGTCTGCCCCGCTGGGAAGATACTGCCCTTTCGCGGTGCCGATCGTCGGGCCGGCTTCCTCCGATACAGCGCCAGTCCTGCCGATTGCCGCGCCTGTTACCTCAAACGGAAATGCACCGCAGGCAGCAACAGGTCGGTTACGCACAGCGAACATGAGGACGTGCGTGAGCTGGTGCGCGGCGAGATGCAGACGCCGCTATTCAAGCGGTCGATGCGGCTGCGTCGGGGCGTCGAGCGGGTGTTTGCCGATGCCAAGGGTAAGCGGGGGCTAACCCGTTTGCACCTTCGCGGCCTGCGCGGTGCCGAGGAAGAGTTTCTGTTGGGCGCGGCCATTGCCAATCTCGTGCTATTGGCCCGCCCTGACGCACGACCGGCACGGACCCGCCGCCCGCCCCCGGTGCCGGAACGGATCGACCACATGGCCCGGATCAGCCGGGGCCGGTTCGAGCAATCCTACTACGCTACGATCTTCTGACGCCAGTTAGCCAGGTTCGCGCTCGGCCGCAGGGAAGTGGCGATAGAAGGTAGAACGGCCGACCTGTAACAGCTTCGCGACCTTCGCCGGTTTGTCGCCGGCCTTGAGCAGCTTGCGGGCGGTATCGAGCATGTCGGGCGTCATTACGGACTTGCGGCCTCCACCCGTGCCGCCCTTTGCCCGTGCCGCTGCCAAACCGGCGATCGTCCGTTCCTTTATCAGTTCGCGCTCCATCTCTGCGACGGAAGCGAGGATATGGAACAGCAGCCGGCCCGATGGGGTGGCCGTGTCGAACCCGTCCGTCAGCGATCGGAAATCAATCTTGCGAGCGGACAGGTCGGCCGCCAGTTCGATCAGGCCCCCGATCGATCGGCCAAGGCGATCGAGCTTCCATATCACCAGCGTATCGCCCGCCCGCACGAAATTGAGAGCTTCGGTCAGGCCGGGACGGTTCAGCTTCGCGCCGCTCACCTTGTCGGTGAACAGCTTTTCACAGCCAGCCTTGGTCAGCGCATCGGTTTGTAGCGTCAGGTCCTGCTCGGAAGTCGAGACACGCGCATAACCAACCAGCATGAGTCCCGTTATCCCATCTCAAACAGCGAATTTCGGGACTTATATTTCGGGAACATATTTTGGGAAAGCCCCAGCGGGGATAGGGCGTGTTTTTGTGCCGGTGCCGGTCGTCCCGTTGGAGGTTCCTTTGCGGGAAAGGGTGCGGCTTAGATCGATGACGCCGTGATGTAGATCCCAATCGCGATAACCACGGCGGCAAATCCGCGTTCGAGCAGTCCCTTACGGGAGCCAAGAACCTTACCAAGCGCGATACCGCCGATCGTTCCGACAACTCCGCCTGCGATCAGCAGCGCGGTCACGCCCCAATCGACCAACCCGGACACTGCGTAAGAGGTGGCGGTGGTCAGCCCCAGCGCGCTGACGACGATTAGCGACGTGCCGATCGCGAACTGCAGCGGCATCGCGGTTGCGAGGATCAGCCCCGGCACGATCAGGAACCCGCCCCCGATCCCGAAGAAACCGGCGGCAAGACCCACGCCCAGCCCGATCGGCACCAGACGCGGCAGCAGCATTGCGGCGCTGTCGCGGGTCAGCCGCACGTCGGGCGCTTCCGCCGTGCGGCGCGTGCGCAGCATCGACAGGCCGACGCCGACCATCAGCAGCCCGAACAGGACAAGCAGCCGCTTGCCGTCGAACGCCTTGCCCAGCTCCGCTCCCAGCGCCGCGCCGATCATGCCCGACACCGCGAAAACGCCGGCGCATCGCCACTTCACGCGGCCCGCGCGCGCATGGCCGATCAGGCTGGCCAGCGCGTTGACCGTGACGGCGACCGCGGCCGTGCCGATCGCGGCGTGCGGCGAGGCGACGCCGACGACATAGATGAGCAGCGGCACGGCGAGGATCGACCCACCTCCGCCGACCAGGCCGAGGATCAGACCGATCACGCCCCCCGAGGCGAGAGCGGCCAGGATGGCAGCAGTGCCCATATCGCCTCAGGCGACCGCGCCCCGGTTCCAGGGCATGACGCGCAGCAGGTTTGCCATGCCGCACCATCCCGTAACACCCGCGAACATCAGCCCCGCGCCCACGAACGCCGACAGCCCGAAGAAGCCGGGAGCGACGAACGTGCCGAGCAGCACGCCGGTCAGCACCAGCCCACCGGCGGTGATCTGGACCTGCCGCATGATTTCCAGCGGTTGCGATCGATCGGCGACGGTCGGTTGTCCCGCTTGTCGCCATGCATCAATGCCGCCCTCAAGGATGTAGGCAGGCGCGTCACCCGCTGCCGCGCCGAGCTGGGCGGTATTGGCGGCGGTCCGCATCCCCGACTTGCAGTGGAAGACGACCGGGCGGCCGTCACGCGGCAGATCGTCGATCCGATCGAGCGGCACGTTGATTGCGCCTGGGATGCGCTCGCGCGCATGTTCGTCGGCACCGCGAATGTCGATCAGCCTCGCACCGGCATCGATCGCGGCGCGGGTGTCGGCGGGAGAAAGGGTCGCAAGCGTCATCGCATCAATCCTTGCAGTAGAGCTGGTAGAGGGTGGCGAGCAGCGTTTCGACGCGGGGGTCGGCAATGGCGTACCAGAGCGTCTGGCTCTCCCGCCGGTAGGTGACGAGACCTTCGTCACGCATCTTGGCCAAGTGCTGCGAGCATGCCGACTGCGACAGGCCGACATCGCGGGCCAGATCGCCGACCGTCACCTCGCCATGCTCGACCAGCTTGCACAGCAGCATCAGCCGCCGCGCGTTGCCGATCGCCTTCAACGTATCCGCGACCGCGCCGGCCTTCTGTTCGAAGGTCGCCATGTCCATCGGCGGCTTGAGCATCGTCGCTACTCCATAAGGTATTGCTTATGTAGCATTCTCTAATATATTAGCAAGAGCTAACGGAGGAAAATATGACCCAGCCCTTCATCGAGGCATTCTTCGACGAGCCGACGAACACGATCAGCTACCTCGTTGCCGACCCCGCCACACGAACCGCGGCGGTGATCGACCCGGTTCTCGACTTCGACATGGCGAGCGGCGTCGCCGATACGCGCTCGGCCGAGCGCATCGTTGCGTTCGCCCGCGAGCACGACTGGCGGATCGTGTTGGTGCTGGAGACGCACGCCCATGCCGATCACCTGTCGGCCGCACCCTTCATCAAGGCGCATACCGGCGCATGGATCGGGATCGGGGAGCATATCCGCGACGTGCAGAAGATCTTTCGTCCCGTGTTCGCTATGGATGACCTAAAGACGGACGGATCGGACTTCGACCGCCTGTTCGGCGATGGTGATCGCTTCGCGATCGGCGAGCTGGAAGTCGAGGTGCTGCACGTCCCCGGCCACACGCCTGCTGACGTCGCCTATCTGATCGGCGATGCGGCGTTCGTGGGCGATACCCTGTTCATGCCCGACTATGGCACCGCTCGCGCCGACTTCCCCGGTGGCGACGCGCGCACGCTCTACCGCTCGATCCGCCGTCTTCTCGCGCTGCCGGACGCAACGCGACTGTTCCTGTGCCACGACTACAAGGCGCCGGGGCGTGACGATTACCGCTGGGAGACGACTGTAGGCGAGCAGCGCCGGACCAGCGTCCATGTCCATGACGGTGTGAGCGAGGACGAGTTCGTCACTATGCGCGAACAGCGCGATGCTGGGCTATCCGTGCCCAAGCTCCTGCTGCCCTCGATCCAGGTCAACATCCGCGCGGGTAATTTTGACAAGGCCGAGGCGAACGGCGTCACCTATCTGCGCATCCCGGTGAAATGGAAGAATGAGTGAGGGTTGTCCCATTTGACCATCCCATGCGAGACGGGATCGCAAAACTTTGGGGTGTCATTCCGCCCCCAACCGTACCCGGCCACCAGCGGTGCATTTTTCAACAGCCCCGCTCCTTTTCGGGGCGGGGCGCACGGGATTTGCGCGAATGGATCGCTCGGGAAGCCGAGGCGGCGACATCGAATGAGGATCTTGCCCGTCGCTTCGTTGCGGAGTGTCGCCGCACCCGCACGATCCTTCCCGGCTCCTCGACGATCGAGCGCCTTTGCGCCGATGCGCTGGTTGAGGCCGAGCGCCGGATCGAGGATCTTATCGCCCATCGCATCACGCCAACCCTGAGCGAGAATTTGGCTCACCTGTTGGAGGATACGGTGGATGGTCGCGTCACGCGCTTCGTATGGCTGCGACAGTTCGAGGTTGGCGCAAATTCAGCAGCCGCTAACCGGCTGATGGATCGACTGGAATATCTTCAAAGGTTCGATCTTCCGGCGGATTTGCTGGACGGCGTGCCGGCGCATCGTGTGACCCGGCTTCGCCGGCAGGGCGAGCGCTATTACGCCGACGGCATGCGTGATCTGCCCGAAGACAGGCGGCTTGCGATCCTCGCTGTCTGCACCCTGGAATGGCGGTCATCGCTGGCCGATGTCATCGTGGAGACCCACGATCGCATCGTAGGCCGTCTCTATCGGGCCTCCGAACGCCTTTGCAACACCAGGATCGCCGACGCAAAGGCGGCCGTTCGGGACACGCTGAAGTCCTTTGCCGAAATCGGTGGTGCTTTGCTTGGAGCGCAGGACGATGGCACGGCCCTGGACGGGATAATCGCCACCGGGCCTGGCTGGGAACGGTTCAGAACCCTTGTCGCCACGGCCTCCGCGCTGACCAACGTGCTCGCGGCCGACCCGCTCAGCCGTGTGCTGGACGGCTATCACCGTTTCCGCCTCTACGCGCCCAGGATGCTGCGCCTGCTCGACATGCAGGCGGCGCCGATCGCCACGCCTCTTCTGGCGGCCGTTGCGATGCTGCGTAACGGGATCAAGGTCGATCCGCCGGTGGATTTTCTACGTCCCAACTCGAAATGGCATCGTCATCTTCGCGCTGAGCCCAGCGGCGACCACCGGCTTTGGGAAATCGCGGTGCTGTTCCACATCCGCGACGCCTTCCGGTCCGGTGACATATGGTTGGCGGGATCGCGCCGCTATGGCGACCTCAAGCAGCTTCTGGTCCCGCCACAGGCGATAGAGCAGACCGCGCGGCTCGCCGTGCCGCTGCGACCCGGCGAATGGCTGGCCGAGCGCAGGGCTCGACTGGATACACGGCTGAAGGAGTTTGGCCGCGCGGCGCGAACCGGCACGATCCCAGGCGGCATCATCGAGAACGGCAAGCTGCACATCGACAAGCTGAGGGCCGACACGCCCGAAGGGGCCGAGGATCTCGTGCTCGATCTCTATCAACAGCTCCCGCCCGCGAGGATCACCGATCTGTTGCTGGAAGTCGATGAGCGAACCGGATTTTCCGAGGCGTTCACGCATCTGCGCACCGGCGCGCCCTGCAGCGACCGGATCGGCCTGATGAACGTGTTGCTGGCGGAAGGCGTCAATCTCGGTTTGCGCAAGATGGCGGCGGCGACCAACACGCACAGCTTCTGGGAATTGCTGCGGATCGCGCGCTGGCATGTCGAAGGCAGCGCCTATGATCGGGCGCTCGCCATGATCGTGGAGGCCCACGCCGCCCTGCCCATGGCCGCCTTCTGGGGACAAGGGCAATCGGCATCCAGCGACGGGCAGTTCTTCCTTGCTACCGAGCAGGGCGAGGCGATGAATCTGATCAACGCGAAATATGGCAACGTCCCGGGCCTCAAGGGATACAGCCATGTGTCCGATCAATATGCGCCGTTCGCAACCCAGGTGATCCCGGCAACGGTCAGCGAGGCTCCCTATATCCTGGACGGCTCTGTTGCAAAAATCGTGAAGCTTGAGCATGCTTGGCGGAGATTGGACGGACGGAACGATGACGGATTTCAAGTGGCGCCATTTCCAGGGTGATGT
>PHEM01000395.1 GCA_002842935.1 Alphaproteobacteria bacterium HGW-Alphaproteobacteria-13
GGCGGCGATGGCCTGGCCGCCATACATCAGCGCGAGTGCTTTCGGCACGTCGCTTTCGGGCACCAGCCGCATGATGACGGCGGTGGCGAGCGCCCAGAAACCGCCGATGCAGAGGCCCAGCAACGCGCGTCCGGCCATCAGCACGGCAAAATTCGGCGCCGCCGCGACCAGCACGAGCGAAACGAGCATGAAGCCGGTCATCGCGACCAACACCCATTTGCGGTTCAGCGTGCCCGCCGCCGTGGTGATGAGCAGGCTCGCCGCCACCGCGAACAGCCCGCTGATCGAGATCGCCTGTCCCGTCTGCCCTTCCGTCGCGCGCAGCCCCTCGGCCATCGGCGTCAGCAGGCTGACCGGCATGAATTCGGACGCGATCAGCATCGCCACGCACAGCGCCATCGACAGCACCGCGCCCCAGGCGGCGGCCGGTTTTGCCTGCTGTTCCGGTACGGCCGCAACCGTCATCGCTGTCCGCTCCTGCGTCAATCGTCGCAGCGTCCCTAGCAGAGTCGAAACAAAGCGATTACCCGTCGAAATTCGAATGGACTAATCGATTTGCGCTCATAATCAGGCGGTGCAGGCCAGTCACGGTTTCATGTAAATCCCGGCATAACCTTGACTTTCGCAGTGCGATTTTCCATATTGCCCTCGCTAACGTCGCCTGCGACGGAAATTTGATACCCCCGCGGGGGCTGATTCTTCCCTTCTCACGCTACCAGCTCCGCCGGTGCTTTTGCCGGCGGGTTCCCTGTTTTCGTGAAAGGAAACACCCCATGCCGATCGGCAACGTCAAATTCTTCAACACCGACAAGGGCTATGGCTTCATCTCGAATGAAGACGGCTCGGGCGACAGCTTCGTCCATATCACCGCGGTCGAGCGCGCCGGAATGGCGACGCTGAACAAGGACCAGCGCGTCTCCTATGAACTGGAGACGGGCAAGAACGGCAAGACCTCGGCTGTCAATCTCCAGGCCGCCTGATCCTTGGCGAAGGAAGAGCTTCTTACCTTCGAAGGCGTGATCGACGAAATCCTGCCCGACGGCCGTTTCGGCGTCGTGCTCGAAAATGATCACCGCCTTATCGCCTATACCGCCGGCCGGATGCGACGCTTTCGTATCCGGTCGGTCGTCGGCGACACGGTGCGCGTCGAAATGACGCCCTATGACCTGACCAAGGGCCGCATCGTCTATCGCGATCGCGGACCCGGCGGTCCCGGCGGCGGCGCGCACAAGCGTCGCTGACCATCAGAAAAGAACCAGAGTAAAATATGATTCAGAACATACCCCTGCTCCCGCGCCTTGCGGGATTGGCCCGTGTCGGCAAGGCGGCTTCACTGCCGTCGCACCCGCGCCGGTCGCCGACGCTGTCACGCCGCGAACTGCGGCGGCTGATCGCCGACATGGTCGACTGACGGCAGGAGCGCACAGCATGTCCGTCACGAGCGATTTCTATCTGACCCAGGCCGAAAAATGCGACGGCGATGCCGCCGGCACTCCGCTGATGCAGGTCCGCGACCGCAACCTGCGCGCGGCGGCCGCCTGGCGCGCGATGGCGGACAAGCTGATCCGCGCCGAAACGGCGCGCGCGGAAAAGGAACGACAGGCCGAAGCCGCGCGCCACGACGCGACCTGAGACAAATGCGGTAAAAGGCGGTAGCGGGAGCCGCATCATCTTCCTAAGATGATGTTTATAATGAATATTATTTCTGCTCGGTCAACACATACCCTCGCTGATACCCTCATGCGACTATAACGAAAAATGGGAATCGAATAGAGGGTCGAACCTCGCAAAAATGGGAATCAAAAAAGGCCGGTGGCGGGCAAGGTCGCCGGGGAGCGGCGGCCCGAGTTGCGGCACGTCGCCATAGCTGACGGGAGCGCCCGCGAGTGCATCGGGCGGCGCCTTCGCGCCATGCAGCTTGTCGTCGGCGGGTGCGATGATGCCGATACTCGCGGGCTTGAGCGCCAGCCATGCGACGCCGACAATCGCCGTCGATCCGGCTGCGGCGATGGCGACGATAGCGCCGCGCCGAAAGCGCGTGACGCGGCCCGGCGCGGCTCGAAGGGCGAGCGTTTCGGGGTCGGCCTTGGCCGGTGCGGTGCTGACGGGCGGGATAGCGGGGTCGGTCATTTGCCCTTCCTCCGCTTCGGCTGTACGGAGGCGATCCGCACAACCTGCTGTTTCTTGCCGCCAAGGCGCAACTCGGCCGCGCCGAACAGGCGATCAACGACATAGTAGCGGCCCGCCACGCGATAATTGACAAGCTGCGCCTCGCCATTGTCCCCTATGACGAACAGCGGCGGCGCCTCGCCGACCGCGATCGACGGCGGAAACTCGATGAAGGGTCTGCCGCCCGTCGTCGAACGCGCGCAACGGACGCCAGGCCGGCTTGTCGCCCAAAATCGCATAGTGGAAATTAAGGCTTTCGACCGCGAGGCCCGACGCGATCGGGGCCGCCGCTGCCGCCCTGTCCTGCTGGCGGCGAAGCGCGATCAATTCGTCGTGCGGATAGGTCCACGAAAGCGCCGCCATCGCGCCGTTCGATCGGCTTTCGAGTTCGATGTGATAGACGCGCCGCGAGGTGGTGATGACGAGATTCGAGCGAAGCCTGCAGAAAAGGGCTTCACGAAAATATGGGTGCGCTGGTTCTCGCCGCTGCCGCTGGTGGTATCCCCAACGGTCCAGCGCACGGTATCGCCAGCGGCAACCGATGTGATCGTCTCGCCCGGTTGCAAAGCAATGTCGGTGATGCGCTCGGGCGCGGCATAGAGGCGATATAGGGTGCCGTCATTATAGGGATAGACCTGCACCGCACCGACAAACCCGGCGTTCGACGGCTCGCGCAGCGCGGCCTTGTTGGCGGCGGCGACTTTGGCGG
>PHEM01000396.1 GCA_002842935.1 Alphaproteobacteria bacterium HGW-Alphaproteobacteria-13
GACTCATGCCGCCGCCTCCCCGATTGCGTCGGCGGCAGCATCGGCGGAAAAGCCCGCGTCGGCCTGGCGCACGATATGGACGAAAGCGTCGTGCAGCGCGGGCCGCGTGATGGAAAGCCCGGCGACGCCAAGGCCGCTCGTGGTGATCCGCGCGAGCAGCGGTTCGACTTCCTCGTCGGCGATCGGGAAATGCCAGTCGCCTCCGCGCCGCTCCGCGCCGGGCGGCAGCAAGGCGGCGATGGCGTGTGTGTCCGTGCCCGTGCCCGCGTCGATGCGCGGCGTATAGCGGACCTGCATCGGCAGCAGCGCGCGCGCTTCGTCCACCGTGCCTTCGAATCGCCGCCGCCCCCGCGCGATGATCGCGAGCCGGTCGCACAATCGCTCGGCATGGGCCATGACGTGGGTGGAAAAAAGGATCGTCGCGCCGCGATCGCGCTCACGCCGCACCAGCGTCTCCAGCCGCTCCTGATTGACGGGATCGAGACCCGAGAAAGGCTCGTCGAGGACGATCAG
Organism: Alphaproteobacteria bacterium HGW-Alphaproteobacteria-13; assembly: GCA_002842935.1. Classification (GTDB taxonomy): domain Bacteria; phylum Pseudomonadota; class Alphaproteobacteria; order Sphingomonadales; family Sphingomonadaceae; genus Sphingopyxis. The sequence goes on from PHEM01000396.1 coordinate 514, forward strand.
GTCGGGCGCGTGGACGATCGACCCGATCAACTGAACCATTTGCGCCATGCCCTTCGACATCTTGCGGATCTTGCCGTCGATCACGCGCTCGAGTCCGAGTTCGGCCATGAAATCGGCGGCGCGCCGCCGCCCTTCGGCCCAGTCGAGTCCGCGCAGCGCACCCATGAAGGCGATCGCCTCGCGCGCCTTCATGCCGGGATAGAGACCGCGTTCCTCGGGCAGATAGCCGATGCGGTGCCGCACCGCCCGGGGCCGCTGCCCGCCGAGCAGGCGGCTCTCGCCCTCGTCGGGATCGATGATGCCCAGCATCATGCGCAGGCTGGTCGTCTTGCCCGCGCCATTGGGACCGAGCACGCCATAGATGCTGCCCGCCGGCACCGCGAGCGAGACATGGTCGACGGCCCGGAAGCCGCCGAAATATTTGGTGAGGCCTTTTGCCTCGACGCTGAGTTCGCTCAAATCCCGGTCCTGCAGATCACGCTTCGCCTATGGCATGGTTCGATAGTCGGCGTATAGGGCGGCAATGGTTGCGGAAGCCTTGCCTCCCCTCGAACAGCGGCTGGAAGCCGTGGCGCGCGAACATGGCTTCGCGGCCTTCGGCATCGCGCGCGCCGATGCCGCGCCGCAGACCGCCGCGCGGCTGAACCAGTGGCTGGCCGAGGGACGGCATGGCGGCATGATCTGGATGGAGAATCGCGCGGAGCAGCGCGGGTCGCCGCAGGGCCTGTGGCCCGACGTGCGGTCGGTGATCGCGCTGGGCATGAGCTATGCGCCGGGACTCGATCCGCTCGCGCTGGCCGATCGGCCCGATCGCGGGCGCATTTCGGTCTATGCACAGGGCGCGGACTATCACGACATCGTCAAAAAGGCGCTGAAGGCCGTCGCGCGCTGGCTGGTCGCGGAAGTGCCGGGAAGCGACGTCAAGGTGTTCGTCGATACCGCGCCGGTGATGGAAAAGCCGCTGTCCGCCGCCGCCGGGCTGGGCTGGCAAGGCAAGCACAGCAATCTCGTCAGCCGCGATCACGGCAGCTGGCTGTTCCTCGGCGCCATCTATACGACGCTCGACCTCGCGCCCGGCGATCCGGGGCGCGACCGCTGCGGAAGCTGTTCGGCCTGTCAGGACGCCTGCCCGACGCAGGCCTTTCCGGCACCCTATCGCGTCGATGCGCGGCGCTGCATCTCCTATCTGACGATCGAGCATGACGGGCCGATCCCGCTCGACCTGCGGCGCGGCATCGGCAATCGCGTCTATGGCTGCGACGATTGCCTCGCGGCGTGCCCGTGGAACAAATTCGCCGACCGCGCCCATGCGCATCGCGCTTTCCTGCCGCGCGCGGAAATGGCGGCGCCGTCGCTCGCCGACTTGCTCGCGCTCGACGATGCGGAGTTCCGGCAGGTGTTCGCCGGATCGCCGATCAAGCGGATCGGGCGCGGCCGCATGGTGCGCAATGCCGCCATCGCGGCGGGAAACAGCGGTGATGCGCGCTTTCGGGCGCGGCTGGAGGCGCTGACGGACGACGAAACGCCGATGGTTGCCGATGCCGCGCGCTGGGCGCTCGGCGAACTGGCGTCATGACGGCGGGTTGATTCAGCGCCGCAGCGCGGCGGCGCAGCTGTTGACTTCGGCGTTGCGGCCATCGGGCGTGCGGGCGTCGACATGCGTCGCGACCGGTTCCGCGCCCGCGCGCGCGGGATAGAAATAAATGTCGAGGATGCAGGCCGTGCCCGCATATTGCAGCTTGCGCGCCGGACCTTCGTGAAGGTCGAGGCGCGGCTTGCCGAACATCCGGCCGATTGCGTCGGCGCTGTTGCCGATCAGGCTGTTGTGCTGGACCGGCCGCACCACGGTCGTCGGGGGTGCGGCGACCGGCGGACGGGGCGCCGCCGCCGGTCGCGGGATCGCGGGTCCGCCGCAGGCGGCCAGCGTCGAGGACAGCGCGGCGAGCGCGATCAGGCGGTGCTTGGGGATCATGGGATGTCGCGGCCCTTCAGGTGGATGAGATGGACGGCCATAGCCGCGCTGGCGATCGGCGCCAACAGGTTGACGACAGGCACCAGAAAGCTTGCGGCGGACAGTGCGCCGAGCGACCAGCGCGCCGCCCGGTCGAGCCGCGCGCGGTCGGGGTGGCGGGCGAGTATCATCGCCTCCAGGTCGCGGCCCAGCAGCGCGGCGTTGATCGCAAAGGCCAGCAGCGGCACGCCGACGGCCGTGAACAGCAGCAGGATATAGGCGGGCAGGGCGATCAGGTTGACGACGATCAGCCGCGCGACCGAGGCGAGGCCCAGGCGCAGACTCGCGCCCAGGCTGACCGGCACGGCGGCCCGCGCGGCGGCGGGATAATATCGCCCTTCGATA
>PHEM01000397.1 GCA_002842935.1 Alphaproteobacteria bacterium HGW-Alphaproteobacteria-13
GGCGACATAGGCAAAGAGGATGCGTCCGCCGGGCGAGTCGGGCACGGCGATGCGCAGCGGTTCTATCTCGCGCGCCGCCGCGCGCCAGGCATCGACCGCGCGCCGCGCCTGCGCCTGCCGCGAGGCCTCGTCATAATCGTTCCACGCGGGCAGCAGCGGGGCAGGGCCGCCGTCGCGTGCATAGAGCGTGGGGCGTAGCGTGACCTGCGGCTGCCACTCGGCCAGCCCGAACGCCGCGACCAGCCGCTCGCGCCGCACGGCGCGCGACAGCGCCTCGCGGTTGGTGTCGGTGGCGAGGAAGCCTTCGGCGCGCACGATCGACAGGCCGAACAGCCCCGGCACGGGATCGACCACCAGCCGCGACCGGCCGATCTTCGACGCGACGAAATAGGGCAGGGTCGAAAAACGGCCCCCGATCACGCCGTCGGCATAGCCGTTCCTGAACCGGGCGAGCGCGCGCGGCGCGGTGACGCCCGCCAGCTCGATCGCGGCGGCGGGGTTTTTCGCGGCGGCCTCGGCGGCTTCCTGATCCTCCGCCAGCGGGTCGGGTACGGGCGTCAGGCGCACGGCGCGGCCCGTGCGCCGCGCGCGCATCGGACCCCAGCCGCCTTGTTCCTTGCCGACGATCGCCATCGACGGCTGCGCGAGCAACTCCAGGATCGCGGGCTGCGGCACGGTCAGGCGAATCTCGATGACGCTGTCGGTCATCGCCTTGATCGTCTCGACTTCCGGAAAGGCGTCCTTCAGGATGTGGCGGCTGCGCGGGGCCAGATAGGACCGCAGGATCGACGCGACCTCCTCGGCCGTCACTTTACGGCCGTCGGCCCATTTCGCCTCGCGGATACGGAAGATATAGCTGCGGCCGTCGGCGGTGACGGTCCAGCGTTCGGCCAGCCCCGGCTCGATCTGCCCTTCGCCGTCATAGCTGACGAGACCCTGCGACATGGCGTCGAGCAGTGCGGCATTGGGGGGCGACAATTCGCCGTTGACGGGATTGGCGTCGAGGCTCAGCGGCCCGATCGCGGCGATCCGCACGGGTCCGCGCTCTGCGAACAGGTCGCAGCCCGCCGCCGCCAGCATGACAGACGCCGCCGCCATGCGCAGGATCATGCGCCTCGCTTTGCCGCGCGCAGTCATATCCGGATCATCCTCCGCCACATCTGGTGCGGACGATGGGACTCGAACCCATACACCCGAAAGGATAGCAGATTTTAAGTCTGCTGCGTCTACCATTCCGCCACGTCCGCCTGTTTCCGGCAAGAGCCGATGGGCGGGGGGAGGTCAAGTGTCCTTTGGCCTTCTCCGCGCGGTATCTGTCCGCTAGACGGGCGGTCATGGACGCTATCCTCACCATCTCCGGTCTCGGCAAGACCTACAAGAGCGGGCATCGGGCGCTGATCGGCGTCGATCTCGCGATCGCGAAGGGCGAGATATTCGCGCTGCTCGGTCCCAACGGCGCGGGCAAGACGACGCTGATCGGCATCGTCTGCGGCATCGTCACGGCGTCGAGCGGCAGCGTGACGATCGCCGGGCACGACCATGCCCGCGACTATCGGCCTGCGCGGGCGATGATCGGGCTGGTGCCGCAAGAGCTTCACACCGACGCGTTCGAGACGGTGATGACGACCGTCACCTTCTCGCGCGGGCTGTTCGGCAAGCCGCGCGACCCCGCCTTTATCGAGCAGTTGCTGCGCGACCTGTCGCTGTGGGACAAGAGGAACAGCAAGATCATGGAATTGTCGGGCGGCATGAAGCGCCGCGTGATGATCGCCAAGGCGCTGAGCCACGAACCGGAAATCCTGTTCCTCGACGAGCCGACCGCGGGCGTGGATGTCGAGCTGCGCCGCGACATGTGGACGATGGTGCGCGGCCTGCGCGAGCGCGGCGTCACCATCATCCTCACCACTCATTATATCGAGGAGGCCGAGGAAATGGCCGATCGCGTCGGCGTCATCAGCAAGGGGCGGCTGATCCTGGTCGAGGAAACCCATGCGCTGATCCGCAAGCTGGGGCGCCGGACGCTGACGCTGAACCTTGCCGAGCCGCTGGACAAGGTGCCCGCCGGGCTGGGCGAATGGCAGCTCGCGCTGGCGGGTGAGGGGCATGAGCTGGTCTATGAATTCGACAGCCAGGCCGAGGCGACGGGCGTGCCGTCGCTGCTGCGGCGGATGAGCGACCTCGGCATCGCCTTCAAGGACCTCCACACGCGGCAAAGCTCGCTCGAGGATATTTTCGTGGGGCTGGTTCATGACGGCGCGGTCGCGGCGGACACCGGGCAGGGGCAGCGGGCATGATCGCCAATCTGCGCGGCATCCGCGCCATCTATCTGTTCGAAATGGCGCGTTTCGGCCGCACCTTCTGGACCAGCCTGCTGCTGCCCGTCATCACCACGGCGCTGTATTTCGTCGTCTTCGGCTCCGCGATCGGCGGGCGGATGAGCGAAGTCGGCGGCGTGCCCTATGGCGCCTTCATCGTGCCGGGGCTGATGATGCTGACGATGTTCACGGAAAGCATCAGCAACGCCAGCTTCGGCATCTACATGCCCAAATGGACGGGCACGATATACGAGATGCTGTCGGCGCCGATGTCGCCGCTGGAACTGCTGATCGCCTATGTCGGCGCGGCGGCGACCAAGTCGGTGATCATCGGCACGATCATCTTTGCGACCGCGCATCTGTTCGTCGATGTCCAGGTCGCGCATCCGCTGCTGATGGCGGCGTTCATGGTGCTGATGGCCGTGACCTTCTGCCTGTTCGGCTTCATCATCGGCATCTGGGCGCAAAGCTTCGAACAGCTTCAGGTGATCCCGATGCTCGTCGTCTATCCGCTGACCTTCCTTGGCGGGGCCTTTTATTCGCTCGACATGCTG
>PHEM01000398.1 GCA_002842935.1 Alphaproteobacteria bacterium HGW-Alphaproteobacteria-13
GGAGCTTGGCAGCGACGCGATCGTCTTTTCGCCCGAGTTCCTGCGCGAAGGGCGCGCGCTCTATGACAATCTCCACCCCTCGCGGATCATCGTCGGCAACACGCATCCGCGCGCGAGCGCCTTCGCGCGCCTGCTGCTGGCGGCGTCGCTGAAGCCCGACGTGGCGATCCTGGAGACGGGCAATACGGAAGCGGAAGCGATCAAGCTGTTCGCCAACACCTATCTGGCGATGCGCGTCGCCTTCTTCAACGAACTCGACACCTATGCGGCGATGCACGGCGTCGATTCGCGGCAAGTGATCGAGGGTGTGTGCCTCGACCCGCGCATCGGCGGCTTCTACAACAATCCCTCCTTCGGCTATGGCGGCTATTGCCTGCCCAAGGATACCAAGCAGATGCTGGCCAATTACAAGGAAGTGCCGCAGAATCTGATTCAGGCGATCGTTTCGTCGAACACCACGCGCAAGGATTTCGTCGCGGCGGAGATCATCAGGCGCAACCCCCGCGTCGTCGGCATCCACCGGCTGGCGATGAAGGCGGGTTCCGACAATTTCCGCGCCAGCAGCATCCTGGGCGTGATGAAGCGCATCAAGGCAAAGGGCATCGAAGTCGTCGTCTATGAACCGCTGCTGGAAGAGGAGCATCTGTTCAATTCGCGCGTCGTGCGCGACCTTGCGGCGTTCAAGGCGGAGTGCGACGTGATCATCGCCAATCGCATCGCGGACGAACTCACCGACGTGGCGGACAAAGTCTATAGCCGCGACCTGTTCGGCGCCGACAGCTAGGGTCCCGAACGGAACGGACCGGATTTCCGGGCGTTAAGAGGGCCGAAAGGGAGATTCTGGTTGCACCGCCACAGTTCGCGAACCACCACACCGCATCGGCTGAAAGCAGATGCCGGATATTGACGCAGATCAGCATTCGGACAGGCGCATGATCCGGCGGATATCGGCATGGCCGGTCTCAGCGTTCGCGATCGCGTGGAGCGGAGCGGCGCTGGCGCAGCCCGTGGAGCCGCCCCCGGTGCCCGCTCCGCCCGTCGCCGCCGAACAGCCGATCGCGGTCCCGGCGCCGCCGCCGCCCGGCGCGGCCCTGCCGGACGTCGCGCCGATCATCGAGGATGAGGAATTCGAAAAGGCGATTCCGCCGATCCGCGCGGAGGACGATCCCGAACTCGACAGGCCGCTGGAATCGATCGCCGATTTCGAGCGTCGGCAGGCGGCGGGCAACGGGCGTGCGCCCGCCCCGGCCGAGGACGTTCCTGCGCTTGCGGATGGCGACGTGGCCGAGGCGATCGGCGAGGCAGTGGTGGCCGACAGCGAGCTTGTCGCGCCGCTCCCTCCGCTCGACAGCTTCGACGTCGAACCCGTGCAGTTCGCCGAAGAGGAATCCGACCGCGAGGCGCGGCAGGTCAACTATACGGTCGAAGTGCGGGGGCTGGAGCCTGCCGATGCCAGCACCGACATCGATCTTGCCGACCTGTTCCACGACCTGTCGACGCTGCGCGAGGGCAAGGGCAAGGCCGACAATAGCGCGATGGTGCGCGCGCGGCTGGACGCCGATGCCGAGCTGATGCGGCGCATATTGGCGTCGGAAGGCTATTATGACGCCGACGTGCGCGCGCGCACCGAGCGCACGGGCCAGGGGCGCGGCCAGCCGCTGGCCGCGATCATCGAAGTGACGCCGGGGCAGCGCTATACTTTCTCCGACATCGTCATCGACGCGCGGCCGACGGTGCCGCCGGGCCTGATCCGCGACAACCTGCCGCTCGCGGCGGGCCAGCCGATCGTCGCCGACCGCGTGCAGGGCGCGGAAGCAGCGATCGCGCTGAAGCTGCCGGAGGAAGGCTATCCTTTCGCCAAGGTCGGACAGCGCGACATATTGCTGGACGGCGCGACGGGCGACGGTGTCTATACGCTGCCCGTCGATATCGGTCCGCGTGCCCGCTTCGACGGGATCGAGACGACGGGCAGCCTGGCTTTCGATGCCGATCATGTCCGCGTTCTGTCCCGCTTCCGGCGCGGCGATCTTTATGACAGCCGGAAAGTCGACGATCTGCGCCAGGCGCTCGTCGCGACGGGCCTGTTCGCGACCGTCGCGGTCGAGCCGCGGCAGACGGGCGAAAGTGCCGGGGACGACACCGAATATGTGACGATGATGGTCACGCAGCAAAAGGGACCGCCGCGCACGCTGGCGGCCAGCGCGGGCTATGGCACGGGCGAGGGCATCCGGCTGGAGGGAAGCTGGACGCACCGCAACCTGTTCCCGCCCGAAGGCGCGCTGATCGGGCGGGCGATCGCCGGGACGCAGGAACAGGGCGTCAGCGCGACGCTCCGCCGGTCCAACGCCGGACGCCGCGACCGCACCGTCGAACTGGTCGCCGAAGCGACGCGGAGCGACTATAATGCGTTCGAGGCGTTGACGGGCCGCGTCGCGGCGCGCGTCAGCTATGATTCGACGCCGATCTGGCAGAAGAAGCTGACCTATGCCTATGGCATCGAACTGATCGCGACGAGCGAGGATGATTATGATTTCGCGCTCGGCAGGCGCACGCGCGATTTTTATACCATAGGGGGAGTGACGGGACAGGTCGGGATCGACCGCACGGACGATCTGCTCGATCCGACCAGAGGATTCCGCGTCACCGCGCTGGTGCAGCCCGAAGGGTCGCTGTCGGGGCGTTTTTCGCCCTATGCACGGGCACGCTTCGATGTTTCGGGTTATTATTCCGCGACGGACGATATCGTCATCGCCGGGCGCGTGCGCGTGGGTTCGATCCTGGGCGCGGCGCGCGAGCGGCTGGCGCCCTCGCGTCGTTTCTATGGCGGCGGCGGCGGATCGGTGCGCGGCTTCGGTTATCAGC
>PHEM01000399.1 GCA_002842935.1 Alphaproteobacteria bacterium HGW-Alphaproteobacteria-13
CTGCTGGCGGCCAATGAAGGAAAATCCCTGGCTCTCACTGCCGCTCTTCGCGGCTCTTCCCCACATTCCCAAGCCGGAAGCGCCCGAACCCGGCGCGCCGAACTTCGCCGCCCCCGGATCGGCCGTGAAAGCAGGCGACACCATCCTGATCATCGAGGCGATGAAAGTGATGAACCCGATCACCGCTCCCGCATCGGGCACGCTGAAGGCCGTGCATGTCGAGAACAGCCAGCCGGTCGAATTCGACCAGCCGCTGTTCACGATCGGCTGAGGTCCCTTCCCCGATGACGATCGAGAAACTGCTGATCGCCAATCGCGGCGAGATCGCGCTGCGCATCCACCGCGCCTGCCACGAAATGGGCATCCGGACGGTCGCGGTCCATTCGACCGCCGACGCCGACGCGATGCACGTCCGGCTGGCCGACGAGGCGGTGTGCATCGGCCCGCCCGCCGCGAAGGACAGCTATCTCAACATCCCGGCGATCATCTCCGCCGCCGAGGTCACGGGCGCTGACGCCATCCACCCCGGATACGGCTTCCTGTCGGAAAACGAGCGCTTCGCCGAGATCATCGAGGCGCACGGCATCGTCTTCGTCGGACCGAAACCCGAACATATCCGCACCATGGGCGACAAGGTCGAGGCAAAGCGCACCGCCGTCGCGCTGGGCCTGCCTGTCGTCCCCGGCTCGCCGGGCGCCGTCACCTATGGCGAGGAAGCGCGCAAGATGGCCGAGGAGATCGGCTATCCCGTGCTGATCAAGGCCGCGTCGGGCGGCGGCGGACGCGGCATGAAGGTCGTCCCCGACGCCGACAGCCTCGAAAGCCTGATGGGGCAGGCGTCGAGCGAAGCGGCGGCGGCGTTCGGCGACCCGACCGTCTATATGGAGAAATATCTCGGCAACCCGCGCCATATCGAGTTCCAGATCTTTGGCGACGGCAATGGCAACGCCATCCATCTCGGCGAGCGCGACTGTTCGCTCCAGCGCCGCCACCAGAAAGTGCTGGAGGAAGCCCCCTCCCCGATCATCTCGGCGGAAGAGCGCGCGCGCATGGGCGGCATCTGCGCCGACGCGATGGCGAAAATGCACTATCGCGGCGCGGGCACGATCGAGTTCCTGTGGGAAAATGGCGAATTCTTCTTCATCGAGATGAACACGCGCATTCAGGTCGAGCATCCGGTGACGGAGATGATCACGGGCTTCGACCTCGTCCGCGAACAGATCCGCATCGCGGGCGGACGCGGCCTGTCGGTGGCGCAGGAGGACATCGAGTTTCGCGGCCATTCGATGGAATGCCGTATCAATGCCGAGGATCCGCGCAGTTTCCTGCCCTCGCCCGGCAAGGTCACGTCCTATCACGCGGCGGGCGGCATGCATGTGCGCGTCGACAGCGGGCTTTACGCGGGCTATTCGATCCCGCCCTATTACGACAGCATGATCGGCAAGCTGATCGTCTATGGCCGCACGCGCGAAAGCTGCATGATGCGGATGCGCCGCGCGCTGGAGGAAATGGTGATCGGCGGCGTCAAGACCAACATCCCGCTGCACCAGGCGCTGCTCGCCGATCCCGACGTGATCGACGGCGACTATACGATCAAATGGCTCGAGGAATGGCTGGCGCGGCAGGACGAGGCGGGCTGAATCCTCCTTCCCTCCATTTCCGTCATGCTGAACTTGTTTCAGCATCCATGGTCCGCTCTTTCGGTTTACGCAGCGTTTGCCGCAAGGTCAGGTCATGGATGCTGAAACAAGTTCAGCATGACGAAGGATGAATATTCCTCCCGGTTCCACGTCCCTTTAACTATGAATCTTTTTTGGCTATGCCCGCGGCATGGCCAAAAAACTCTCCCTGTCCGCGTCCACTGCGGCGCTGTTCCTGCCGCTGACCCTGCTTGCGGTCCCCGCCCTCGCGCAGACCGACGTCAAGGAGGACAGCGTCGTCATCCAGCCCGACAAGGTCGCCGACGACGCGCCGGTGGTGGTGGACGGCATCGCGCTGCCGCGCTGGAGCGAGAGCGATGCGACCGCGCTCTTGAGCGTCATCGAAAAGGCCGGCGAGGAAGGCCTGTTCGCGAAGGATTATGATCCCGACACGCTTGCCCAGGCGATCCTCGGCAAGGATCAGGCGCGGCTCGACAAGGTCGCGACCGACGCCTTCCTGCTGCTCGCCACGCACCTGCGCGACGGCCGCACCCCCAATGCGGCGCGCAAACAATGGTTCATGGTCGACAGCGACGCCGACAGCGAGCCGCTGCTGTCGCTGCTGACGGCGGCGCTCCAGTCGAACAGCATCCCCGAAACGCTGGCCGGGCTGAACCCCGCGCATCCCGATTTCGCCGTGCTCAAGGCAGCGCTGCGGACGGCGAAGACGAGTGCCGACGCCAATGCGATTCGCGTCAACATGGAACGCTGGCGCTGGATGCCGCGCGACCTGGGTCAGCGCTATGTCGTCAGCAATGTCCCCGAATATCTGACGCGCGTCGTCCACGACGGCACGATCATCGCGACGCACAAGGCCGTGGTCGGCAAGGTATCGACGCCGACGCCGCAGCTCAACCCGATGGCGACCGGCATCATCGTCAATCCGAACTGGACGCTGCCGCGCAGCATCATCAACGAAGGCATCGGCGCGACCATCGCCACCAACCCTGCCCGCGCCCGCGCGCAGGGCTATACCTGGACCGGCAGCGGCAAGACGCTGTCCGTGGTGCAAAAGCCGGGTCCGAACAACGCGCTGGGCGTGATGAAGATGGAGATGCTGAACGAACATGCCATCTATCTGCACGACACACCGTCGAAAAACGCCTTCAACGCCGCTGCGCGCGCATTCAGCCAC
>PHEM01000400.1 GCA_002842935.1 Alphaproteobacteria bacterium HGW-Alphaproteobacteria-13
CCGCCCGCCGAGGCCTCGACCAAGGATCTCGAGCCGCCGCCCGAGGCGCGGGGGAATGCGGATGCCGTCCGGCGTCTCCGCAATTTCGACCAGCGTGCCGTCGAAATCGAGGAAAAGCGCTGTCGGTTGCCGCGCCATCCACTCACAGAGCGGCGGCGGAAAGGGGAGACCGGCCTCTTTGTGCATTGCGGCAAAACTAGGGGCGGCGACCCTGATGGTCAACCGCCCCCTGATTTTGCCTTGATCAGAACAGCTTGGTCACGGTCGCGGTGCGGCGTTCCGGTTCGACTTCGCCCGTATAGAGGCTGGCCATCGGCTCGTCGCTGACGACATGGATCGCCTCCGCGCCGAAACCGTTGAAGCGCGTACGCATCGCGCAACCATAGGCGCCGAGCATGCCGATCTCGATGAAGTCGCCCGCCTTCACATCCGCCGGAAGGAAGAAGGGTCCCGCCATATGGTCGAGATCGTCACAGGTCGGCCCATAGAAGCTGAACGGCACCATCTCGGCCTCGCCGCCTTCGCGCAGCAGCGTGACGGGAAAGCGCCAGCCGACATGCGCGGCGTCGAACAGTGCGCCATAGGCGCCGTCGTTGATGTACAGTTCCTCGCCGCGCCGCTTTTCGACGCGGACGATCAGCGAGCTGTACTCCGCCGACAGCGCGCGGCCCGGCTCGCACCACAGTTCGGCCGAATAGCTGATCGGCAGGCTTTCGAAGCCGCGGTGGATGGTGTCGAAATAGGCGTCGAGCGGCGGCGGCTCCATGCCGGGATAGGACGACGGGAATCCTCCGCCCACATCGATGATGTCGACCGTGACCGACGCCGCGACGATCGCGGCGCGGACGCGCTCCATCGCCTGCGCATAGGCGTGCGGCGTCATCGCCTGGCTGCCGACGTGGAAGCAGATGCCGAGCGCGTCGGCGGCCTGCCGCGTCGCCATCAACAGATCGGCGACATCGTCCGGCTCCGCGCCGAATTTGGCGGCGAGGCTCAGCTTGCTATGGTCGGACGAGACGCGCAGGCGCACGAGCAGGTTGAGGTCCGCCGCACCCTTGGTCGCGCGCACGATCTTGTGAAGCTCGTCCATCGTGTCGAGCGAGAAGGTGCGGACGCCATGCTGCCAATAGGCCTCGGCAATCGCTTCCTCGGCCTTGACGGGGTGCATGAAGCACAGCGTGGCTTGCGGAAGCGTGCGCGCCACCAGCCGCACCTCGGCGATCGAGGCGACGTCATAATGGGTGACACCCGAATCCCACAGCAGGCGCAGCAGGTCGGGCGACGGATTCGCCTTGACCGCATACATGGTCGTGCCGGGAAATCGCTCGATGAAGAAACGCGCTGCGCGCCGCGCGGCATGCGGGCGGACAAGCGTGACAGGTTCGACCGGCGAAAGTGCCTGAATCAGCCCGTGGGCGCTATGATGCTGGTGCAACTCAAGGGACCCCCAAAAAATAAGTTAAAAACGACAAGGGCTGCCTTGCGGTTATTGGAAGTCCCCCTGGGGCAGCGGAGGGCGATATATGGTCGGGGAAACCCCCTGTAAAGACCCTTGTGGGATGATATTTGCGCTTTGGTGAGGGGGCGCCGCGCGTCAGCTCAGGCGCGACTTGAAATCCTCATATCCGAATCGGCGGATTTCCTTGAGTTCATCGGTCTCGCTGTCCCACAGCCAGATCGACGGCAGCGGAACGCCGTTGAATGTGTTGGTCTTGACCATCGAATAATGCGCCTGGTCGAGGAAGGCGAAGCGCTGGCCGATGCGGGCGCCGGCGGGCAGGCGATAGTCGCCGATCACGTCGCCCGCGAGGCAGGACGGGCCGCCGAGCCGAATCGGCAGTCCCTCGCTCGCCTCGCCCAGCATCGCCGGGCGATAGGGGGCCTCGATCACGTCGGGCATGTGGCACGTCGCGCTGATGTCGGTGATGCCGATCGGCACGCCATTATCGAACAGGTCGAGAATCTCGCCGACGAGGATGCCCGCATCGAGCGCGATCGCCTCGCCCGGCTCGATCATCACGTCGCAGTCGGTCGCGGCGCGCACGCGCTTCAGAAAGGCGATCAGCTCATCGACCTGATAGTCGGCGCGCGTGACATGGTGGCCGCCGCCGAAGTTGATCCACTTGAGCCTGGCGAAGAAGGGCCGCAGCATCGGTTGCACGGCGGCCCAGGTGCGTTCGAGCGGCGGAAAATCCTGCTCGCACAGCGTGTGCATATGGACGCCGTCGACGCCCTCCATATGTTCGGGAAGCAGCTGCGTCACGGGGAAGCCCAGCCGGCTGCCCGGCGCCGCGGGGTCATATTTGGCGACTTCGCCTTCGCTGTGCATCGGGTTGATGCGAAGACCGATGTCGAACGTCTCGCCCTTGGCGCGCAGGTTATCCAGCAACGGGCGGAAACGCGCGATCTGGCCCGGCGAGTTGAAGATCAGATGGTCGGACAGCCGCGCGATCGCCGGCAAGTCGGCTTCCTTGTAGCCCGCGCAATAGGTCGCGATCTCGCCGCCATATTCCTCGCGCCCCAGTCGCGCTTCATAAAGGCCCGATGCGCAGACGCCGTCGAGATATCCGGCGACGGTCGGTCCCAGCGACCACATCGAAAAGGCCTTGAGCGCCGCGAGCACGCGCGCGCCCGACGCGTCGCCGATATGCCGCAACAGGGCAAGGTTGGCGCGTATCCTCGCCGCGTCGACGACGAAGGCGGGGGAAGGGACGCGGGAGAGGTCGAAGCGCGCGAACGCTCCGGGGTCGCCGGCACGGGTTTCCATGTCGCTATAGTCCTGTCAGACCGCAATCGGTC
>PHEM01000401.1 GCA_002842935.1 Alphaproteobacteria bacterium HGW-Alphaproteobacteria-13
AAACGCATCGGCTCCCTGCTCGACACCTTCTCCGCAGACGAATGCCGAAACTACCTCGTCAACTCTGGATATGCGTCAGCCTAATCTCATCAGACTCTAGAGCAAATCGCACGAAATCTGAATCGCCGTGTCCCCGAGCGAAGACGAGGGGCTTGTTCGAGCGGAGCGAGAATCGCAACGTCGCAGCCTCGACTTCGCTCGGCAATGCCCCTCGTCTTCGCTCGGGGACACGGTTCAGATTTAAGGCACGCCGCTCTAGCTGGAGATTGCTTCGTCGCTACGCTCCTCGCAATGACGCGTTGTCTCAAAGCGCCTTGTCGTAAATCTGATAGACGCGGTTCACGGTCGCATCGATCGCTTCGGCGACGGCGTTCATGCCCTGATTGTCGTCGAGCACCCAGCCGATGTCGCCCTGTTCGCCGGCATAGCGAGTGACGCCGTCGCGGCGGATATATTCGATCATCATGAAGGCGAGCGTGCTGGCCATGCGGCTGTTCTGAAGCCGCTTGACCACGCCCATCAGCGGCACGCGCAGCCTGCGGCTCCTGGGTCGCCGCAGCCACCACAGCAGCTTCGCCCAGTTGAAGGGCAGCAGCTTGCCGTCCATGCCGATCAGCAGCTGGTTGACGTCGGGCAGCACGATCATGAAGGCGACCGGCTCTCCATCGACTTCGGCGACGCGAATCAGATCCTCGAACACGATGTCCTTCAGCTTCTTGCCGATATAGGCGATCTCGCTGTCGGTCAGCGGGACAAAGCCCCAATTGTCGGACCAGGCGTCGTTCAATATGCCCATGATCAGCCGCGCCTCGGCATCGAAGCGCTTCTTGTCGACGCGGCGGATGCGGATGCGCGCATTCTTCTCGCCCGCCGCGACGATGCGGTTCACCAGCGGCGGGAAGCCGTTCACGATCTCGACCGCATAATTATAGAGCCTTTTGACGGGGCGATAGCCTGCCGCCTCGATCCACTCCTGATAGCGCGGGCTGTTGTGGCCGAGCATGATCGTCGGCGGGGTTTCGAACCCCTCGACCAGCAGCCCCGGCTCGTCCCAGATCGAGATCGACAGCGGGCCGAGCGCGCGCGTCATGCCCTGGGCGCGCAGCCAGTCCTCGGCTGCGCCGAGCAGCGCCGCGGCCGCCTCTTCATCCTCCGCCTCCAGCAGTCCCCAATTGCCCGTGCCCGGACCCATGCCCTGTTCGGCGGGCTGGGCGAGCGCCAGATCGTCGATATGCGCCGAAATGCGCCCGACGAGGCGTCCGTCCCGGCGCGCGAGGAAATATTGCGCGCGGCCATGCTCGAACCAGGGGTTCTTGCCGGGCGTCAGCAGGGCCAGCGCGTCGCCTTTCAGCGGCGGCACCCACGCCGGATCGCCGCGATTGAGGCGATAGGCGAGGTCGACGAAGGCGTGAAGGTCGGACTTGCCCTCTACGGCGTGGATGGTGATCGGACCTTGCGGCTGCGCGCTCATGCTGGTTTCCTGAAAAGGGCGTCCTATATGGAGGGCAAAACCGCCTCCGGCCGCCGCAATAGGGCATAGCCGGGACGCTGGCGACCCGTTTTCGGCCATTTTGCTGCCACGAAATCATGGTGAAGACTTTTCTATGATGATGACCCATCCCTCTGCCGCCCGCGCCTCGGCGCCGCCCGCCGCGCGGACGCCCAAGTCCCAGATCGCCGACGACATGGCGATGATCCGCGCCGCGTCCGAACTGACGCGCGATCTGGTGCAGCCGAACGCGCGCCTTTACTGGACCGATTTCCTGGTCTCCGCCTTCGTCGGCTATGCGGGCGTGGTGGCGGCGATTTTCGCGCCTTCGACCGGCTGGATGCTGGCGGCGGCGCTGGTCGCGGTGCTCGCCCTGTATCGCGCGGGGCTGTTCATTCATGAAATCACGCATATCCGCAAAAATTCGCTGCCGGGCTTTCGCCTCGTCTGGAATATGCTGATCGGCGTGCCGCTGCTGATCCCGTCTTTCATGTACGAGGGGATTCACAGCCTGCACCACAATCGCACCAAATATGGCACGGTCGAGGACCCCGAATATCTGCCGCTGGCGCTGATGAAGCCGTGGACGGTGCCGCTGTTCGTGGTCGCGGCGCTGTTCGCGCCGCTGGCGCTGGTGCTGCGCTATGCCGTGCTGACGCCGCTGTCCTTCCTGATCCCGCCGCTGCGCAAGCTGGTGATGCAGCGCTATTCGGGGCTGATCATCAACCCCCTGTTCCGCCGCCGCCCGCCCGAAGGCGAATTCCGCCGCCAATGGGCATGGCAGGAAGGCGGGGCCTGGGCCTGGTCGACGCTGCTCGTCGCCGCCGGTGTGCTCGGCTGGGTGCCGCTGCGTGCGCTGCTGATCTTCGGCGGCATTGCGGCGGCCAGCATCCTGCTCAACCAGATCCGCACGCTGGTCGCGCATCTGTGGGAAAATGACGGGGCGGAGCTGACCGTGACTGCGCAGTTCCTCGACAGCGTCAACGTCCCGCCGCCGGGCCTGCTGCCGGAGCTGTGGGCGCCCGTGGGGCTGCGCTATCATGCGCTGCACCATTTGCTGCCGGGCCTGCCCTATCACGCGCTGCCGGAGGCGCATCGCCGCTTGCAGGCCGCGCTGCCCGCCGATTCGCAATATCACAAGGCGAATTACCGCAGCCTGCCGAAGCTGGTGATGAACCTGGTCGCCGGATCGGCGAAGGGAGCGGCGGTTTAGAGCGTGATGAGGTTGGTCTGAATCGATTGAGGATTTCCAATCGGCTGTTGATCTGATTCAACGTGCGAGTTGAAGAGGAGGCCGAAAATGACCAA
>PHEM01000402.1 GCA_002842935.1 Alphaproteobacteria bacterium HGW-Alphaproteobacteria-13
GCTCTAACCAACTGAGCTACACCCCCTTGCCGACGGCGAAGCCGCCCGAGAGGTGGGCGTCTCGTAAGCCAAGGTATCCGCCCTGTCAAGGCGGGTTTCTGCGCCGGTTGTTTTTGTTCGAACGACGCAACGGGGACCGCGGGGCCGCCGCTCGCACACGGAGGCTGGTGGGCGGTGACAGGCTCGAACTGCCGACCCTCTCGGTGTAAACGAGATGCTCTACCAACTGAGCTAACCGCCCGCACGCAAAGGTCAATGCATGCGCGCGAAACTCCTATCGGATGGCCTTGCGGAATGCAATCGGAAGCCACGAGCAGGCATTGCATTCCACCGGCAAACCCGCGATCTTGGGCGGAGCCGCGTCTCGCCACGAAAGCCGGAATTTCCCTTGTCCCGCACGCTCGCGCCTGTTTTTTCGCTGCTGCTGGCCACGGCGATCCTGCTCGTCGGCAACGGCATGCTGGGCACGCTCATACCGATTCGCGCGGGCCTCGACGGGTTCGAGACATCGACCGTCGGCATCATCGGCAGCGTCTACTTCGCCGGATTCCTTCTCGGGTGCCTCGCAACGCCTTATGTGGTCCATCGGGCGGGGCATATCAGAAGTTTCGCCACCTTTTGCGGCATCGCCGCCGCCGCGCCGCTCATCCATGCGCTTTCGTCCGATCCGATCGTCTGGGCGCTCATGCGCATCCTGACTGGGTTCTGTTTCGCCGGGCTCTACATGGTCATCGAGAGCTGGCTCAACGAGCAATCCAGCAACGAGACGCGGGGACGCTTCTTCTCGGCCTATGTCATCGTCAATCTGTCGGCGCTGACGGTCGGTCAGGTGCTGCTCAACGCCGCCGATCCGGCCGGCTTCGTGCTGTTCGCAGTCTGCTCCATCCTGACCTCCATAGCGCTCGTACCGATCGCGATGACAACGTCCGTACAACCCATGCCGATCCAGAACACGCGGATCGACATCAAGGCGCTTTACGCTCTTTCACCGGTAGGGGTCATGGGGTCCTTCGTGGTCGGGCTCGCCAACGCGCCCTTCTGGACGCTGGCACCGCTCTATGCGAGCGAGAGCGGCCTCGACACGGCAGGCATCTCGATCTTCATGTCCGCCGCGATCCTTGGCGGTGCGATAGCGCAGTGGCCGATCGGGCGATTGTCCGACCGGATGGACCGGCGGCGCGTCATCCTGGCGGTCAGCCTCGGTGCAGCACTCGGCGAAGTGGCGCTGGTGGTGGCGGGCATGAGCGGCAGCGTGCCCGCAGTGATGGCAGCGGGCTTCTTTTTCGGCATCTTCGGCCTCACGCTCTATTCCGTGGTCGTCGCCCATATGAATGACCACGGCCAGAGTGAAAGCTTCGTCGCGATTTCGGGCGGCATGCTCATCGTCTTCTCGATCGGCTCGATCATCGGACCGACCGCTGCCTCTGTCGGTGTCTCGACATTCGGGATCGCTTCGATCTTCGTGGTGACGGCCGCGGTTCACCTCGGCTTTGCGGCGTACACCCTCTACCGGATCGCCTATACGCCTGCTCTGACCGAGGAACAGCGGGTGGACTTCGTGGCTGTGCCCGTGGCCCAGGTGCAGCCGCTGCCGACGGAACTCGATCCCCGCGCGGCGGACGATCCGCCAGCCGAGGAAAGTGCCGCACAGGACGCGGACGGGGAACCGCTGGACACAACCGCGTAGCTGGCGTCTGACCGGGCTGCCGAAAGCAAAAGACCGGCGCGCCCCGTTCCGGGCGGCCGGTCCTTCAAATGCGTTGCCGACGGAAGGATCAGCTATTCACGGCATCCTTCAACCCCTTGCCAGCCTTGAACTTGGGCTGCGTTGAAGCCTTGATCGGCATTGGCTCGCCCGTGCGCGGATTGCGCCCCATCGATGCTTTGCGCTTGGCCACTGAAAAAGTGCCAAAGCCGACCAGCCGAACTTCATCGCCGCCCGCCAGCGCTTTGGTGATCGCGCCGAATACACTTTCGACCGCGTGAGATGCATCGTTTTTAGACAGACCGCTTGCGTCAGCAACAGCGCCGATAAGGTCGTTCTTGTTCATATGGGAACCCCCTTGTTTTAGGATAATCTGGGATAGCTGGGAATCGCTAATTTCAAAGCGCGCAAATTGAGACTGTTTTGCATAGCCTGTCAAAGGCAAATAAGTCGCGAATCACGGCTGTGAGGGAGTTCTAGCGGCTCAATGCGCGGTTGGCACGTCCGAAGCAGACAGATTTGTTCCTGCGTTGGCAGCGCCCGGCTGGCTCGCAAGGTCGTCTGCCTCGGTCCACTCGATCGCCACAGGAACCTCCACCAGTGCGCGCGCCAGAACTTCGTCGACGTGGCTTACGGGAATAATCTCCAGACCCGCTATTACGTTGGCTGGGATTTCCGCGAGATCCTTGACGTTCTCTTCCGGAATAAGGACGGTTTTGATCCCCCCACGCAGCGCTGCGAGCAGCTTTTCCTTCAATCCACCAATCGCCAGCACCCGCCCGCGCAGCGTCACCTCGCCGGTCATCGCGACATCGGGGCGCACCGCGATACCGGTCAGCGTCGACACAATCGAGGTGACCATGCCGACCCCAGCGCTCGGCCCGTCCTTGGGCACAGCGCCTTCGGGCAGGTGGATATGCACGTTCTTGCGCTGAAACAGGCTCGGCTTGATGCCATAGGCCGGCGCGCGCGCCTTGACGAAGCTGAAGGCCGCCGAAACGCTTTCATTCATCACTTGGCCGAGTTTGCCGGTGGTTTTGACCTCACCCTTGCCCGGGGTGGTGACGCTTTCGATGGTCAGCAATT
>PHEM01000021.1:0-2677 GCA_002842935.1 Alphaproteobacteria bacterium HGW-Alphaproteobacteria-13
ATCACGGGCGCGCCCAAGATCCGCGCGATGGAGATCATCGACGGGCTGGAACAGGATGCGCGCGGTCTCTATACGGGATCGATCGGCTTCATCGAGCCGGGGGGCGACGCGGCGTTCAACGTCGCGATCCGCACGTTGGTGTTCGCAGGTAGGAGCGGCTTGCCGCAAGCCGCCTTGCGGGATGGGCGGCCTTGCGCCACGCTGGGGCTGGGATCGGGAATCGTCGCCGACAGTCAAGCCGTTGAGGAATGGCGCGAATGTCTGGCCAAGGGGGAATTTGTGGAGGCAGCGGGCGAAAGTTTCGACCTTCTCGAAACGATGCAGTTCGATCCCGTCGAGGGTCTCCAGCGGCTGGAGGGGCATCTGGCGCGGATGAAGGCGAGCGCGGAGGCGTTCGGCTTCACCTTCGACCGCCACGGCGCGCGCAACAGCCTGCAATCGGCGACCTTCCGGCTGCGCGGCGCGGCGCGCGTGCGGATGCGGCTCGCGCCCTCGGGCGCGCTCGCGGTCGAGGTGTCGCCGCTGCCGCGCCTTGCCGAACTGCCCGTCCCGGTCGCTCTGTGTCCGGCACCGATGGCGGCGGGCGATTTCCGGCTGGCGCACAAGACCAGCCTGCGCGGACTCTATGAGACCGCCCGCGCGGCCAGCGGCACGCCCGAAGTGCTGTTCGTCGACGAACCCGGCTTCGTGACCGAGGGAAGCTGGAGCAACATCTTCGTCGAGCGCGACGGGATGCTGCTGACGCCGCCGCTGTCGCTGGGACTGCTGCCCGGCGTGCTACGCGCCGAGCTGATCGAAAAGGGACGGGCGGTCGAATCGCACTTGCGCCCGGCCGATCTGGCGCGGGGCTTTTTCCTCGGCAATTCGCTGCGCGGGCTGGTCCCGGCGCGGCTGGCGGAGGCGGCGGGATGACGGCTTTCTCCCTGCATAGGTAAATTATCCCATGCTGCGCTTGCGAAATGCCGGCGGACGTTCTAGGCGCGGCGCGCGCAATTTCCTGTCAGTTCGTACGCGAAGGAACGCCTCTCCATGTCGCTGAAGCCGCATATCTCCGCCGCTCTGGGTCGCATCCAGCCCTCGGCCACGCTCGCCATGACCGCGCGCGTCACCAAGCTGAAGGCCGAAGGCGTCGATGTGATCGGCCTTTCGGCGGGCGAACCCGACTTCGACACGCCCGATTTCGTCAAGGAAGCGGCGATCGAGGCGATCCGCGCGGGCCAGACCAAATATACGCTGGTCGACGGCACCGTCGCGCTCAAGGAAGCGATTCGCGGCAAGTTCCGCCGCGACAATGATCTCGACTATGGTCTCGATCAGATCACGGTCAATGTCGGCGGCAAGCACACTTTGTTCAACGCGCTCGTGGCGACGGTCGATGCGGGCGACGAAGTGGTGATCCCCGCGCCTTACTGGGTCAGCTATCCCGACATCGTCGCCTTCGCGGGCGGCACGCCGGTGTTCATCGCCGCGTCGGCGGCGCAGGACTACAAGATCACGCCCGCGCAGCTCGACCAGGCGATCACGGCCAAGACGCGCTGGGTGATCTTCAACTCGCCGTCGAACCCGTCGGGCGCGGCCTATGCGCCCGAGGAGCTGGACGCGATCGGCGAAGTGATCCGCCGTCACCCGCATGTGATGGTGATGTGCGACGATATGTACGAGCATGTCTGGTACGCGGACTTCGCCTTCTCGACGCTGGCGCAGCGCTGCCCCGACCTGTTCGACCGCATCCTGACCGTCAACGGCTGTTCCAAGGCCTATGCGATGACGGGCTGGCGCATCGGCTATGCGGGCGGTCCCGCCTGGCTGGTCAAGGCGATCGGCAAGCTGCAGTCGCAATCGACGTCGAACCCCTGCTCGATCGCGCAGGCGGCGGCGACGGCGGCGCTGGGCGGGCCGCAGCAGTTCCTCGACGACCGCAACGCCGCCTTCCGCAAGCGCCGCGACATGGTGGTCGCGATGCTGAACGACGCGCCGGGGCTGGCCTGCCCCGTCCCCGACGGCGCCTTTTATGTCTATCCCGACGCGAGCGGCTGCATCGGCAAGAAGACGCCTTCGGGCCATGTGATCGACAGCGACGAGGCGTTGATCGACTATTTCCTCGACAGCGCGCGCGTCGCGGCGGTGCATGGCGGGGCGTTCGGCCTGTCGCCGGCCTTCCGCGTGTCCTATGCGACGTCGGAAGCGGTGTTGAAGGACGCCTGCGTCCGCATCCAGCAGGCGTGCGCCGCGCTCAGCTGAACGGCGGTCGAACGCTCGGTTCACCATATGGTAAGCCCTGCTTTTTAGGGTGACGTCCATCGCTGGCGAATGACTGGGGCGCGTCAGATCGCCGATCCGCAAGACCATATGATCGATTAGAGGTCCCGATGTTCTCCATGCTCCGCTCCGACTGGTTCCTGACGATGGTCGCGGGCTTCGCGATCGGCGGGCTTTGCATCCTGCTTCAGCAGCCCGCGCTCGCGCTGGTGCCTTGAATCCGGCGCGTCCTCTCGTCGCGGCAGGAGAATCGTTCGTCGCAAATCGCTGGCCAATCGACGGCGGCGCGGTCCGAATGGCCACGCCGAAGGGACCGGGGATATGTGCGGGGTTTGAATGAGATTCGTTTTTTCGGGAAGGCCGCTGTTCGCCGCCGTGACGAGCGCCGCCGTGCTCGCGGGCTGCGTCAGCGGCGGGG
>PHEM01000021.1:2883-8154 GCA_002842935.1 Alphaproteobacteria bacterium HGW-Alphaproteobacteria-13
CGATCAGGGGCGAATCCCCCTTGACCAGCCGGTCCGCATCGGGCCGGAGGACCTGACCCTGTTCCACCAGCCGATCGCGGTGCGCGTCCGGTCCGAAGGATCGGTGACGATGCCGGTCCGCGAACTCATCGAAACCGCGATCACCCACAGCGACAATAGTGCGAACGACAGCCTGCTTCGCACGGTGGGCGGTCCCGAGGCCGTGCGCCGCTTCCTTGCGCGGAAGGACATGGGCGCGATCCGCTTCGGTCCCGGCGAGCGCCTGTTGCAGGCGGGGACGGCGGGACTCACATGGCAGCAAAGCTATTCGATCGGCCGCAATTTCCAGACCGCGCGCGCCGCGCTGCCTGCGGCGGAGCGCCGCGCGGCGATGGACGCCTATCTGGCCGATCCCGTCGATGGCGCCAGCCCGTCGGCGATCGCCAGCGCGCTGACCCGGCTCGCGCGCGGCAGTCTGCTGTCGCCCGAATCGACCGAATATCTGCTCGGCGTGATGACTCGCACCAAAAGCGGGCCGCAGCGGCTGAAGGCCGGGCTGCCGCCGGGCTGGCGGTTCCTGCACAAGACGGGGACCGGGCAGGATCTGAACGGGATGACCGCCGGCTATAACGACATCGGCATCGCCACGGCGCCCGACGGAACGCGCTATGCGATCGTCGTGCTGCTGGGTAATACGACCGCGCGAATCCCGGAACGCATGGCGCTGATGCAGGCGGTGTCGGGCGCGGTCGCGGAATTTCACGGAAGGTAGCCCGCCGATGCGTTTCCTGTTTCTTGCGCCCCTTGCGGCGGCGCTTTCCCTGTCGGCCTGTGCGACGCCGGAATCGCGGCTGCGCACGGGGCTTCACAATGCCGGGCTGTCGCAGGCGATGGCGGCCTGCATGGCCGAACGCATGGTCGACCGGCTGTCGCTGGTGCAGCTTCGCCGCCTGTCGTCGCTGGGCGCGATGAAGGGCAAGCGGATCGGCGATTTGAGCTTCGATCAGTTCCTGCACCATGTCCGCGCGCTCAAGGACCCGGAGATTTTGACGGTCACGACCAGCTCGGCCGCGCTCTGCGTGCTGCGCTGATTCGCGCCGGGACCCGTTCCGGGGGGTAGCCTTGCCGCGCAACTTGTGCTTATGCGGCGCCGCAATCTCCCGTTTCAGAGTCGAAAGGCCCGGCAGACCTCATGAACATCCACGAATATCAGGCGAAAGAACTGCTCGCGAAATATGGCGTCGCGGTGCCCAAGGGCATTGCCGCGATGAGCGTCGAGGAAGCCGTCGCGGCGGCGAAGCAGCTTCCCGGACCGCTCTATGTCGTCAAGGCGCAGATTCATGCGGGCGGCCGCGGCAAGGGCAAGTTCAAGGAACTGGGTCCCGACGCCAAGGGCGGCGTCCGCCTTGCCAAGACGCTGGAAGAGGTTGAAGCCCACGCCAAGGACATGCTCGGCAACACGCTGGTGACGATCCAGACGGGCGAGGCCGGCAAGCAGGTCAACCGCCTGTACGTCACCGACGGCGTCGATATCGGCAAGGAATTCTATCTGGCGCTGCTCGTCGACCGCGCGACCAGCCGCATCGCGGTCGTCGCCTCGACCGAAGGCGGCATGGACATCGAGGAAGTCGCGCATTCGACGCCCGAGAAGATCCACACCATCACCATCGATCCCGCGACCGGCCTGATGCCGCACCACGGCCGCGCCGTCGCCAAGGCGCTGAACCTGACCGGCGATCTCGCCAAGCAGGCGGCGAAGATCCTCGACGGGCTGTACGCGGCCTTTCTCGGCACCGATGCCTCGCAGATCGAGATCAACCCGCTCGCCGTCTGCCCGACGGCGGAGGGCGACAAGCTCTATGTCCTCGACGCCAAGGTCGGTTTCGACTCGAACGCGATGTTCCGTCACAAGGACCTCGCCGAGCTGCGCGACCTGACCGAGGAGGACCCGGCCGAGGTCGAGGCGAGCGAATATGACCTCGCCTATATCAAGCTCGACGGCAACATCGGCTGCATGGTCAATGGCGCGGGTCTTGCGATGGCGACGATGGACATCATCAAACTGAACGGCGCCTTCCCGGCCAACTTCCTCGACGTCGGCGGCGGCGCCAGCAAGGAAAAGGTCACGGCGGCGTTCAAGATCATCCTCAAGGACCCGGCGGTGCAGGGCATCCTCGTCAACATCTTCGGCGGCATCATGAAGTGCGACATCATCGCCGACGGCATCGTCGCCGCCGCGAAGGAAGTGAATCTCTCCGTGCCGCTCGTCGTCCGCCTGGAGGGCACGAATGTCGAAAAGGGCAAGGAAATCCTCGCGACCTCCGGCCTGCCGATCGTCCCGGCCAACGACCTGGGCGACGCGGCGAAGAAGATCGTCGCGGAAGTCGCCAAGGCGGCGTGATGTGAATCATCCTCTCCCCTCGCGGGAGAGGATAGGGAGGCTTCCCCGGCGCGATTCGGGACTGGTTGACGTTTACGTAAAGCGCACTTATGACGCGATGCACAATTTTTGAGAGGAGCTGAAAAGCCATGAAAATCCTCGTCCCCGTGAAGCGGGTGCTCGATTATAATGTAAAGCCGCGTGTGAAGGCGGATGGCACGGGCGTGGACCTTGCCAACGTCAAGATGTCGATGAACCCGTTCGACGAGATCGGCGTCGAGGAAGCGATCCGCCTGAAGGAAAAGGGCGTCGCGACCGAGATCGTCGCGGTGTCGGTCGGCCCGGCGAAGGCGCAGGAAACGCTGCGCACGGCGCTGGCGATGGGCGCGGACCGCGCGATCCTGGTCCAGACCGACGACGAGGTCGAGCCGCTGGCGCTCGCGAAGATCTTCAAGGCGATCGCCGACGCCGAACAGCCGGGTCTGGTGATCCTGGGCAAGCAGGCGATCGACGGCGACAACAACCAGACCGGCCAGATGCTCGCCGCGCTGACGGGCTGGGCGCAGGGCACCTTCGCCAGCGCCGTGAACGTCGAGGGCGATCATGTCAGCGTGACGCGCGAAGTCGATGGCGGGCTGGAGACGGTGAAGCTGAAGCTTCCCGCGATCGTCACCACCGACCTGCGCCTCAACGAGCCGCGCTATGCGTCGCTGCCGAACATCATGAAGGCGAAGTCGAAGCCGCTCGATACCAAGTCGCCCGCCGACTACGGCGTCGATACGGCGCCGCGCGTCAAGACCGTCAAAGTGTCGGAACCGCCGGTCCGCTCGGCGGGCGTGAAGGTCGCCGATGTCGATGAACTGGTTGCCAAGCTCAAGGCGATGGGAGTGCATTCATGAAAACGCTCGTTTGGGTTGAACATGACGGCAGCGCCGTCAAGGACGCCACGCTCGCGGCCGTGACGGCGGCGTCGAAGCTGGGCGAAGTCCATCTGCTCGTCGCCGGTGAGGGCGTCGATGGCGTCGCCAAGGCGGCGTCGCAGATCGCGGGCGTGGGCAAGGTGCATGTCGCCGACAATGCCGCCTTCGCGCACAACCTGCCCGAAAATATCGCGCCGCTGGTCGCCGAATTGATGGGCCACCACGACGCGTTCGTCGCGCCCGCGACGACGACGGGCAAGAATATCGCGCCGCGCGTCGCCGCCTTGCTCGACGTGATGCAGATTTCGGAAATCCTGTCGGTCGAGGGTCCCAACACCTTCACGCGGCCGATCTATGCCGGCAACGCCATCGCGACGGTCGAAAGCAGCGATCCGAAGCTGGTGCTGACCGTGCGCGGCACGGCGTTCGAGAAGGCCGCCCCCACGGGCGGATCGGGCGCGATCGAGGCGGTCGGCGCGGGCGGCGACGCCGGGCTGTCGAGCTTCGTCGGCGCGGAGATCGCCAAGCAGGACCGCCCCGAACTGACCAGCGCCAAGATCATCGTGTCGGGCGGCCGCGCGCTGGGTTCGAGCGAGAAATATCAGGAAGTGATCGTCCCGCTCGCCGACAAGCTCGGCGCCGCGCTCGGCGCGAGCCGCGCGGCGGTCGACGCGGGCTATGTCCCCAACGACTATCAGGTCGGCCAGACCGGCAAGATCGTCGCGCCGGAGGTGTATTTCGCGATCGGTATCTCGGGCGCGATCCAGCACCTCGCGGGCATGAAGGACAGCAAGACCATCGTCGCGATCAACAAGGATGAGGACGCCCCCATCTTCCAGGTCGCCGACTTCGGTCTCGTCGCCGATCTGTTCAACGCGGTGCCGGAACTGGCCGGCAAGATCTGAACGCCAGGCCGCGAAACATGGACATGAACAAGGGCGGCCCTTCCACGGCCGCCCTTTTTCTTTGAGGAGAAGATGATGTCCCTCGTTCTGGTCACGCGTGACGATGCCGTCGCGACCGTTACCCTGAACCGGCCCGAGGCGATGAACGCGCTGTCGCAGGCGCTGCGCGCGGAGCTGGCGGCGGTGATGACCGCGCTGGCGGCCGACGAGAGCGTCCGCGCGATCATATTGACGGGGGCGGGGGAGCGCGCCTTCACGGCCGGACTGGACCTTAAGGAACTGGGCGCGGACACCGGCAATCTGGGCGCCGCCAACGCGACGAGCGCCGACGAGAATCCCGTCAAGGCGATCGAGCTTTGTCCGCAGCCCGTGATCGGCGCGATCAACGGCGTCGCGATCACCGGCGGCTTCGAAGTCGCGCTGGCCTGCGACATATTGATCGCCTCGACTCATGCGCGCTTCGCCGACACCCATGTCCGCGTCGGCGTCATGCCGGGCTGGGGGCTGTCGCAGAAACTGTCGCGGCTGATCGGCATTTCGCGCGCGAAGCAATTGTCGCTGACCGGCAATTTCCTGGGCGCGGAGGCGGCGTATGACTGGGGTCTCGTCAACCGCGTCGTCGCGCCCGAGGAGCTGCTGCCCGCCGCGCAGGCGCTCGCCCGCGACATCGCCAGCGCCGATCCCGCGATGGTGCGCGGCTATAAGCGGCTGATCGACGACGGCTATGCCCTGCCGTTCGGCGCGGCGATGGCGTTGGAGCAGGAGCGGTCCGTCGCCGCGAACCGCACCGTCAGCGCCGAAGCGGTCGAGGCGCGGCGGCAGGCGGTGATGGAACGCGGGCGCCAACGCGCGGATTGACCTTGGGCGCGGTTGTCATCGCACACCGGGCCAGCTAAGCTCCTGTCCATGAAAAGAGGGGGATTGATCGGCGGCGCGCTGGTCTTGGGCGCAGTACCGGCGCTTGCGGCGGACAAGAGCGAGCCGGTCGTGCTCCCGCCCGCGTCACCGTGGCATGTCCAATATGCCGATGATTCCTGTCGATTGGCGCGCGAATTCGGCACCGGCGAGGCGGCCGTCACGCTGATGA
>PHEM01000021.1:8177-25574 GCA_002842935.1 Alphaproteobacteria bacterium HGW-Alphaproteobacteria-13
TCGGCGGTCGCATGAAACGTCCCGCCGGTCTCGATGAGGCGCGCGTCCGGTTCGGCGCGGCCCTGCCAGAGCAGGCTGTCCCTTTCTATCCGAGCATGGTGGGCAAATATCCCGCCTGGTCGTTTGCCCAGGATATGCGTGTCCGGCCGTTATCCGACGCCGAAACCGCCGCGCGCGCCGTCCAGGAGGACGCTCCGCTCGCGCCGATCAGCGAAGAAGAGAAGGCGTCGGTTACGGCCATCGACATAGGCCGGCCGCTGCGGCGGCCGCTGCGTCTGCATACGGGTTCGATGAAGGCGAGCTTCGCCGCCATGGATGCCTGTACCGACGAATTGCTGACGCATTGGGGAATCGACGTCGTGCGCCACAAGACGCGGTCGCGTCCCGTGACACCCGCCGACTCACCGGGAATATGGCTGAAAAGCGAAGATTATCCCAGCGCGATGCAGCAAATGGGGCAGCCCGGCATTGTTCAGTTCCGGTTGACCGTGGATGAAAAGGGAATCCCTGCTGCCTGTCACATCCAGCAATCGACCAACCCGGAGGGGTTCGATCGCACGGTTTGCGAAAAATTGATGAGGCGGGCCAGATTCGTACCCGCACTGGACAAGGACGGCAAGCCGATGACGTCCTATTATCGCGATACCGTGCATTTCATGTTTCCGAACTAGGGTTCGGCCCTTCGATTGCCGCTTGCCGTCGCGTGCAATGCTTAGCATGGTTAAGTAATGAGCGAGCTTGCCGAACCGCTATCCGCCTTCATGGCCCGCACGGCCGGACCCGGCGCGCTGAGCGGCCTGGTCCGCCTGTCGGGCGGGGCGAACATGGAAAGCTGGGCGTTCGATTGGGCGGGTGCATCCTATGTGCTGCGCCGCGCCCCGTCCGCCGAGTTCATGCTGGGGCGGCCCTATGGCCATGAGGTCGAGGCGGCGCTGGTGAAGGCGGCGCACGCGGGCGGCGTCAGGGCGCCCGACGTAATCGGCGTGCTGGCGGACGGCGACGCGATGGGTACGGGCTATGTGATGCGGCGCGTGATGGCGGAGGTTCGCCCGGCGGCGATCCTCGCCGATCCGCCGCCGTCGCTGATCACCGACCTGGGCCGCGAACTGGCGCGCATCCATGCGCTGCCGCGCGCGGCGTTGCCCGAAGCGATTCCCGTGATGGACACGGCGGCGGCGCTGGCGGAGCTGAAGGCGCGCTTTCTGTCCTATGGCGGCGACCGGCCCGCGATCGCGCTGGCAATTCGCTGGTGCGAGGATCATTTGCCGGAACCCGCGCCCTTGGTGCTGGTCCATGGCGATTATCGCATGGGTAATATCATGGTCGATGCCGATGGCCTCGCGGCGGTGCTCGACTGGGAACTCGCGCATTTCGGCGATGCGCATGAGGATCTGGCCTTTGGCTGCATGACGGTGTGGCGGTTCGGCCAGCTCGACAGGCCCGCCTTCGGCGTCGGCTCCGTCGAGGATTATATCGCCGCCTATCAAGGTGCGGGCGGCGCGCCGGTCGATCGCGAGCGGTTCCGCTTCTGGCTGGTCTACCGGACTTTGTGGTGGGCGCTGGGCTGCCTGCAAATGGGGGCGGCATGGCGCAGCGGCGCCGACGCCACGGTCGAGCGCGTCGTCATCGGGCGGCGCACGGCGGAGCAGGAACTGGACCTGCTGCTGCTGCTGGAAGCGGAGGCGCCGCAGGCCGAGCGCGACCGGGCTTTGCCGCCGCCTCGCGCGGCCGAGGCGCCGCCGCTGGGCGAGCCGCTGAACCGCGAAATCGTCGCGGCGGTGCGCGACTGGCTGGCGGAGGCGATCAAGCCGAATGCCGCGGGCCATGCGAAGTTCGAGGTCGCCGTGGCGATGAATGCGCTCGGCATCGTGATGCGCGACCTCGATGCCGGCGTGCGCGCGGAGGACAAGGCGCTCGCTGACGCTCTGCTGCGCGGGGAGACGAATCTGGCCGAGCCGGGCCTGCTGGTGCGGATGCGCCGCGCCGCGCTCGACAAATGCGTTGTGGACAGCCCTAAATATGCCGCGCTCGCCCGTGCCCGCGAGCAATGGAATGGATAGTGAATCTCCCCTCCGTTCGCCCTGAGCTTGTCGAAGGGCCGTTCTTCCTTTTGACGCCGCGAATAGAAGGACGGTGCTTCGACAAGCTCAGCACGAACGGGTTGGGGTATCGACGAAACAGGAGAGGATGATGGATTTTGCGATTCCGGCCGACTTGCAGGCCTATCTGGACGAACTCGACGCGTTCATCGAAACCGAGATCAAGCCGCTGGAAGAGGCGGACGACAATATCCGCTTCTTCGACCATCGCCGCGAGCACAGCCGCACCGACTGGGACAATCAGGGCCTGCCGCGCCACGAGTGGGAGGCGCTGCTGAAGGAAGCGACGCGCCGCGCCGACGCCGCGGGCCACTGGCGTTTCTCGGCGCCGAAGAAATATGGCGGCAAGGACGGGTCGAACCTGTGGATGGCCGTGATCCGCGAGCATTTCGCGGCGAAGGGCCTCGGTCTTCACAATGATTTGCAGAATGAGCACAGCATCGTCGGCAATTTCCCCTTCGTCGAGATGTTCGAGCAGTTCGGCACCAGCGACGAACAGAAGGCCGAATTCATCCTCGGCGGGTTCGAGGGCAGGCGCCGCACCGCTTTCGGCCTGACGGAGCCGGACCATGGCAGCGATGCGACGCATATGGAAACGCGCGCCGTTCGCGAGGTGCAGGGCGGCGTCGAGGGCTGGCGGATCAATGGGCGCAAGATGTGGATCACCGGCATGCATGTCGCGTCGCACTGCGCGACCTTCTGCCGCACCGGCGGAGAGGACGGCGATGCGAAGGGCATCACCTGCCTGCTCGTGCCGACCGGGACGCCGGGGATGACGGTCGACGAATATATGTGGACCTTCAACATGCCGACCGATCATCCGCGCATGACCTTTACCGACGTGTGGGTGCCCGACAGTGCGCGGCTGGGACCCGTCGACGGCGGGCTGTCGATCGCGCAGAGCTTCGTCCACCAGAACCGTATCCGGCAGGCGGCCTCGTCATTGGGTGCGGCGGTCTTTTGCATCGAGGAAAGCGTGCGCTACGCGCGCGAGCGCAAGCCGTTCGGCGAGGCGCTGGCAAAGAATCAGGCGATCCAGTTCCCGCTGGTCGAACTGGCGACGCAGGCGGAGATGCTGCGCCTCCTCATCCGCAAGACGGCGTGGGAGATGGACAATATGCCGCACAAGGAAGTCGAGCGCCGCCTGTCGGACAAGGTCAGCATGTGCAATTACTGGGCGAACCGCCTCGTGTGCGAAGCCGCCGACCGGGCGATGCAGGTGCATGGCGGCATCGGCTATTCGCGGCACAAGCCGTTCGAGCATATCTATCGCCACCACCGCCGCTATCGCATCACCGAGGGTGCGGAGGAAATCCAGATGCGCAAGGTGGCGGCCTATCTGTTCGGCTATCTGGGACCGCGCCGGGAGACGCTGGGGAAGATTTGAAGAGAGCGGGGAACCGCAACTCTGCACCACCTCAAATCCGTTCGTGTCGAGCGAAGTCGAGACACCCGTCGGCGTGGCTCAACGTCTATGGGTGTCTCGACTTCGCTCGACACGAACGGCAACAGATGCCGGATTTAACGCGAGGCGTCCTACCGCTTGCGCACGAATTCCGTCCGCAGCACCAGCCCCTTGATGCCTTCATAGCGGCAGTCGATTTCCTCGGGATCGTCGGTGAGGCGGATCGACTTGATCACCGTGCCGACTTTCAGCGTCTGGCCCGCGCCCTTCACGGGCAGGTCCTTGATCAGCACCACGGAATCGCCGTCGGCCAGCATATTGCCGACCGCATCCTTCGCCTCGGGCCGGGCGTTGGCGGCGTCGGCGCGTGCGCGGGCTTCGTCGGCGGGCAGCCATTCGCCGCTCGCCTCGTCATAGACATAGTCTTCGTCGTCGTTGGTCATGACGACGCCTTAGCGGCTCGAACGGCTTTGCGAAAGCCGTGGCGGCGGCGGGATCGGGACTATCGCGCCTCCGACGTGTCGCGCACGTCGCCGTCGCGGCGGATCTCGGCTTCGCTTTCGTGCTCGATCGCGTCATGATCGGGGTGCGGGGGCGCGAGGCGCAGCACGGCATAGCCGGACAGCGCCGCCGCCAGCGATCCCATCAGGATGCCGATCTTCGCCTCTTCGATCCGCAGCGGGTCGCCGGGGAAGGCCAGACCGCCGATGAACAGGCTCATCGTGAAGCCGATGCCGCAGAGCAGCGCGACGCCATGCACCTGCCGCCATGTCGCGCCGCGCAGCCGCCCGGCGATCCCGATCCGCACCGACAGCCACACGGCGGCGAAAATGCCGATCTGCTTGCCGAAGAACAGCCCCGCCGCGATGCCGAGCGGCAGCGGCGCCAGTATCTGCGCCATGGTCAGCCCGCCCAGATCGACGCCCGCATTGGCGAAGCCGAACAGCGGCACGATGGCGAAGGCGACCCAGGGTTGCAGCGCATGTTCGAGCCGGTGGAGCGGCGATGTCGGGCTGTCGGGCGTGCCGGGCGTGCGCTCGAAGGGGATGGCCATCGCCGCGAGGACGCCCGCAACGGTCGCATGGACGCCCGACAGCAGCATCGCATACCACAGCGCCGCGAACAGCAGCAGATAGGGCGCGAGGCGCGTCACGCCCAGCCGCGCCAGGACGAACATCGCCGCGAGGATCGCCGCCGCCGCCGCGAGCGCGGCGGCATCGATCTGCGCCGTATAGAAAAGCGCGATGATCGCGACCGCCCCCATGTCATCGACGATCGCGACCGTGACGAGGAACAGTTTGAGCGAGGTCGGCGCGCGGCGGCCCAGCAGCGCGAGCACGCCCATCGCAAAGGCGATGTCGGTCGCGGCGGGGATCGCCCAGCCCCTCGCGAGGTCCGGCATGCCGCCCGCCACCAGCATATAGAGCGCGGCGGGCACGGCCATTCCGGCGGCGGCGGCGATCATCGGCAGGCGGCGGCGATCCCAGCTCGCGAGACGACCATCGACCCACTCGCGCTTGATCTCCAGCCCGACGAGCAGGAAAAAGATCGCCATCAGCCCGTCGTTGATCCACAGATGGACCGTCATCGGCCCGAGCTTGTCCACCAGCACGGGACCGGTCACGGCGTGGATCATGTGGCGATAGGCTTCGCCGAGCGGCGAATTGGCCACGATCATCGCCGCCATGGCCGCGAGGATGAGCAGCATTCCGCCCGCGCTTTCGCTGGCCAGAAAGGCGCGCAGGGCGGATCGGGGCGGGGTGTCGGAGTTCATGGGCGACTGTCCTAAAGCAACCAGCCCGAAAACTGAATCCCCCGTTTCCCCATGCCCGCCGATATCCATCCTTCGTCATGACGAAATGAGTGAAAAGACTGATTGCGTCAAACCTGTGAGGGCGTTGCCTTTACAAATATCGAGGCACGGTTAGGGGACAGATCCAGTCATCGCGTGGGGACGATGGCCAGGGGAGGGACCTTTTGACCGCGTGGCTGGAATGGCTGGTGCTGACCACCAGCCGCGAACTGATGCTGTTCGCATCGGTCGGCATCGTGCTGATCGGAATCGACGACTTGCTGTTCGACGCGCTGTGGCTGGCGCGCCGCCGCGCCTTGCCGCCCGGCGCCGCACTGGCGGAGGCGGCCCCGCTGGAAGGGCGGATCGCGGTCTTCATTCCGGCATGGGACGAAGCGGTGGCGCTGCCCGCCATGCTGCGCCGGACGCTGGCGGCGTGGGACGGAGAGGACGTCCGCCTTTATGTCGGCTGCTATCCGAACGATCCCGCGACGATCCGGGCCGTGACGCCACTGATCGCGGCGGATGCGCGATTGCGGCTCGTCGTCGGGCCGAACGACGGGCCGACGACCAAGGGCGACAATCTCAACCGGCTGTGGGCCGCGCTCTCGGCCGACGAGCGTGCGGAGGAGACGCGCTTTGCCGCCGTCGTGCTGCACGATGCCGAGGATCATGTGCATCCCGCCGAACTGGCGCTCTATCGCCGCCATCTGGCGCAGCATGCGATGGTGCAGATTCCCGTCGTGCCGATGATCGGTCCCGGCGCGCGCTGGATCGGCGGCCAGTATATGAAACAAGCCCGAAAACAGCCCCTTATGGCTGCGTAACGGGAAAACCGGCCCCAACTAATTCAAGAGGTTGCATTCGGAGGGAAAACCCTCCCGGCGCTCCACCGGACAAAACAAAAGCCCCCGCGTCGGCGGCAACCGATGCGAGGGCTGACCAGATCGCGGTCACGAATTGGCAGGCGGGATATACCGCAAGCCGGGCGGTGACGCAATGAAGGCGGCGGATATTCGCGAGGAAGCGGAAGCCGCCACGTTCCGCGTTCGCCAGCCCCACCTCGATCGCCTGCTCGCCTTGGGCGTCCCCGGCCGGGCCATTGCCGAGCTTGGTTCGCGCCAGATCCCCTTTGGCGTCGGGCACGTCGAGCGGATCGCACGCGGCTTGTATCAGCCCGGCGAGGGACCGCTGCATGTCCTGTCGCCCGTCTATGCGGACGGCGAGGTGATCGACATCGTGGCGTGGCGCAGCGATGCCCCGGCGAATTGGGCATGGCGCACCGGCCTTGGCTGGGCGCTGGGCACCGATGAACTGTCTCAATTGAGCGAGTTTTGGCCGGGCGATCCCCCGCTCCAGCTTCATGCCACGCCGCTCGATTGGCTGCGCGCCGGGGGCACCGGCATGTGCATCCTCGATTGGGAAGCCGACGAACTGGAATCGTTGCGCGGACTGAACGCGATCGAGGCGGACGAATGGATTGCGATGCGGCTGCACAAGGCGCTCAGCAAGCCCCGCCGTCTCCCCACCATCATCAAACGAAAGGCGGTGCGCCATGTCGCGTAATCCCCGTAATCTTGCATCCTTCCCGCCTGCCAATGATCGCGCCCCGGCATTGCTTCCGCTGCTGAACCCTGCTGACTGGCAGGATCAGGACGTTCCCGCGCGAGAATGGGCGTGGGCAGACTATATCCCACACCGGCAGGCGACCTACCTCACCGGGCCGGGGAGCGCGGGCAAATCGCTGCTCTCGCAACAGCTCTGCACCTGCATCGCCCTTGGCCTGCCTTTCATGGGCAAAGACACCCGGCAGGCGGTCGCCATCTATGTGACGTGCGAGGATGATGCCGACGAGCTGCACCGGCGCCAGAAAGCCATCTGTGACGCGCTGGGCGTCCCGCTGTCGGCTTTGTCGGGGAAGCTGCACCTTGTGAGCCTCACCGGGGCGACAAGCAATGCGCTGGTGACGTTCACGCCGGACGGCAACCCGATCGTGTCGGATGCCTATCGCACGCTGCTCCATACGGCACGCGCGACGGGGGCGGGCTTCCTCGCCCTCGACAACGTGGCGCACCTGTTCGGCGGCAATGAGAATATCCGCAATCAGGTGGCGGTGTTCGTCGGGATGCTCAACAATCTGGCGACAGAGATTGACGGCAGCGTCCTATTCCTGGGCCATCCCAATAAGGCCGGGCAGGACTTTTCCGGCTCGACGGCGTGGGAAAACCAAGTGCGATCCCGCCTGTTCATGGAGGTGCCGAAGGACGAGGAAGGAAACGCCCCCGATCCCGATGCCCGCGTGCTCGTGCGCGGCAAGGCCAACTATGCCCGCAATGGCGAGCGTATCGGCTTCCGGTGGCTGAAATGGGCGTTCGTGCACGATGACGACTTGCCGACCGACATGGCCAAAGAGATCGCGTTGAATGTGCAGGCCAACGCCGAGAATGCGGCCTTCCTCCGCTGTCTCGCGCTCGCCACCGAACAGAAGCGCGCCGTCTCGCACAACCCCGGCAGCAATTTTGCGCCAAAGGTTTTCGCGGCCATGACCGAGGGCAAGAAGCATAGCGAGAGGGGCTATCGCGCAGCGATGGAACGGCTGCTCCATCTCGGCCAGATCGCGCTCGATCAGCCCCTTTGGCGTGGTCCGAATCGGGTGATGAAACAGGGCATAAAGGCGGTCGAAATCTGCACCGACCCCCCTGCACAAACCCCCTGCACCGACCCGCACGAAACCCGCACAAATCCTGCACGCTTCAACCCCCCTTATATCAAAGATATAACCGGCGCGGCCCATGAGGCCGCCGCGCCTCTTTCCGAAGGGGGCGAACAATGACCATCCTCGAATATGTGGAGAGCCTCGACGGCGATGCCCGCACGGCTGCGCTGACGGTGCTCGATCATTTCACCCGCCCCATGACCGCAAAGGAGATCGAGGCCAACCTGAGGCACAGGGGCATATCCCAAGCGCGGGCTGCCAAGGTGGCGGACGCGGTGAAGGGCTTTCACATCGTGGCAATGATCGGAGACGGGCATGTCTAACATCAACGGGTACATCAATTTCGTGCACCATCTGGCTGAGCGATTGGAGTTTGAGATCGATCTTCACGTCGACTGCGGGTGTATGGAGGATCCGAATGACGAAGCCGAGAAGGTGCCGGTCGAGTTGGGCATCGGCAACTGGCGGCAGGCTATCGGCAATCTCAAAACGATCGCGGGCTTTCTGGAGGCACTCGCCTCTTTGGAACCGAGCGAATGAGCGGCTGGCCATACTCGACTGCGCGATGGAAGCGGCTGCGGGCCGCCCACCTTGCGCTGGAGCCTGCCTGTCGAGGATGCAAGCGCATGGGGCGGCTCACCCTCGCCAACACGGTGGACCACGTGACGGCGATCAGCGAGGGCGGGCCTGCCTTCCCCGGACATGACGGGCTCGCCAGCTACTGCCCTGCCTGCCACAGCGCCAAGACCGCACGCGGTGGCGAGGCTGGCGCGGTGCGATCGACCAAGCCGCGCCGGGGATGCGATGCAAGCGGGCGACCGCTCGACCCGAATCATGCGTGGAGCAGAAAGGACGCTGCCGTCCCTTTTGAAAAATCGCTCAGGGCTGACGCTCAGATACCGCCGTCGAACCTTCACAAAAAGTTAGTTTCAAAGGACATCGTATAATGGGCAAACGCGGCCCCGGCGCATCACGACTGAAGGAAGCTGCAAAAGCTGGTCCCGCCCTCGTTTCGCACCCTTGGGACAAGGCAGGAATGCCGGAAGCTGAGCGCGTGATCGCCTTCATGGAAAGCTTACCTATCGTCTCCGGCCTTCGCGCGGGCGAGGCTATGGAGCTATTGGATTTCCAGCGGCAATTCGTTCGCGGGGTTTACGGACCTCGAAATATCGCGGGCGACAGGCTGGTGCGCTTGGCGGCGCTGTCTGTTGCGCGCGGCAACGGAAAGTCGGGCCTGCTGGCCGGGCTGTCATTGGCGCACCTTCTGGGTCCCTGTAGCGAACCCTACGGGCAGTGCTATGCCGCCGCTGTCGATGGCGTGCAGGCGCGGATTCTATTCGACATGATTATGGCCTACATCATCGAAACCCCTTGGATGGCGGGGCGCGTTAACGTGAAAGACCATCGCTCCGAGGTCATCGACGAGATCACGCAATCGAAGTGGCGAACCCTTACCTCTGACGCACGAAAGGCTCATGGTCTCGCGCCGTCATTCTGGATCGCGGATGAGGTCGCGCAATGGCGAAACCGGGAACTATGGGACAATCTGGCGACGGGGATGGGCAAGCGCGCGTCTGCGCTAGGCGTGACAATATCTACCCAGGCGGCGGACGACCTGCACTTCTGGAGCGAGATGCTAGACGCCGAGCCGGTACCGAGCACCTATGTCCAACTGCACGCCGCACCCGAGGATTGCGCGCTCGACGATCGGGAAGCCTGGCTAGCGGCTAACCCGGCGCTGGGGGCGTTCCTGAACGAAGAGGAATTTGCCGACGCGGCGGCAATGGCGATGCGCTCGCCGTCATTCGCGCCAGCGTTCCGCCTGTTGAACCTCAATCAGCGGATCGCCGCCGAGGGGCGCTTTATCGAGCAAGCGGACTGGGATGCCAACGGCGAACCCTTCGACGCGACCGAGCTGGAGGGGGAGCGATGCTATGGCGGGCTAGACCTGTCGAGCACCCGCGACCTTACCGCCCTCGCGCTGTGGTTCCCGGATCATGGCAAGCTACTTGCGTGGCACTGGCTTCCGAAAGACACGATCGCGGCGCGCGTCGAGCGGGACCGGGTGCCCTACGATCGCTGGGCGGCGGACGGCTGGGCGGAGGTGACTGTGGGGAACGCTCGCGACGACCTGGCGATTGCGCTGCAACTGGCGGACATTCGAGCGCGGTACGACGTGCAAGGCATTGCGTTCGATCGCTGGCAGATTGCCCGGCTGAACAAGCTGCTCTCGGATGAGGGAATTGACCTGCCCATGAAAGAGTTTGTGCCCGGCTTCAAAAGCTATGCGGCGGCTGTGGACGCGTTCGAGCGGGCGCTGCTCGCCCGCCAGGTGCAGCACAACGGCAATCCGATGCTGCGCTGGCAGGCGGGCAACGTGATCGTGGAGACCGACCCGGCAGGCAATCGAAAGCCCACGAAGGCAAAGAGCCTGGACCGAATCGACGGCATTGTTTCCGCAATCATGGCTTGCGGCTTGGCGGCTACCGACGAAGGCCCCGTCACCTACAAGGGCGAGGGCCTGATGTGGGTCTAACGGTTGCCGTCCGTCTTCGGTTTCTGAGGTGCCGGCGCTGGCGACGGCTCGGGATCGCGGCTAGGCTTGCGTCGTCCGGTGTCGCCAAGAGCCCCTCCGCTGAAGCCTCCGGTCTTTTCGCGCTTTTCATTCGACATTGCTATTCTCCCCCATTTGTGTCCTATTCCGAGCGGCTCGACAGGATGCGCCAACACCCTGCCGAGCCTGACCACAACCGATCCTTAGGAGATCAATCATGGCTACAAATACCCTACACTCGGAATCCGTCCCGGCAACAGCGGTTGCTACCAATCCCGATGCTGACATTCTCGCGGCATGGGGCCGCCGCTCGGTCGCCTACGCCATCTATAATGGACTGCCGCACTGTGATGAGCCGGGCACCCCATATACGCCGGAAGAGCAAGCGCAGCTCGATATCGTCGACGAGGCCGAGGCGGTCATCAACACCGCCACGGCGGCGACGCCGCAAGGTGTTGCAATTCAGCTATGGACGGGCCTCGCCCATATTCTGACCAATCGGGAAGAGGAACAGGCGATCAATATCGCGGACCTCGACTGGTTCTTGATGGACGAAACCCGGTTCGATTGGGGCGAACGCCTGATCCTTTCCGGCATTCGCTCCCTACGCGCGATGCAGGGAAGCGCAGCAACAGCCGTCTGACCCCTCGCCCCCGCTTTGGCGGGCGGGGGCATTCACCGTATTGACGCTTACATGTGTGTCATGTATTACATTACGACATGTCCCACAAAGCAAGGTATCGGTGATGGCCGAAGAAAAGAAACTCACGAGCATCCGCATCTCGCCCACGATCCTGCGCGAGCTTAAGATGCTGGGGGTCACGCACGATCGCCCGCTGGGCGACGTCATTGCCGCTCTCCTCTGGTATGCGATGAAAGCGCCGGACTATATCTCGCATGAAGAGTCCAAGGATTTCCTGCGCGTTCTTCGCGATCAGGCGTTCGCCAGCACCCGCAATCGCAGCTTCTGGGTCGGCGAACCCGAGCCACCCGAAACCCACTACGATCCGTCCGAAGGCACGGACGACTGAGGTCCTCGTGTTTCCCAATCCCCACTGCCGCGTCCGGCGCGTCGCCTCACCGGGGATGGGAAAGCGCCCTTTCGCGAAGGGTGTAAGCGCGCATGGTGAGGCGACAAACTTCCCGACTGCGGGGCATCCTCGCAGATTTTCCTGTCCTACATTTAACCGATATGGTTCAATGTTCTCGAATCGTTCCTCATATGAGGGCGATGGCCCACGTCGTGATGACGTCGGCTTTCACCGTGCCGGGGGCTTCGGCTCCCGGCCAGATTGAAGGTAAAACCAATGAAAATTCACGACTTGATGCAGCGCCGGGAAGAAATCGACGCCGCTCGCATTCCTATCCTCACCCGCATGAGGGACGCCCACAATTCGGGCAATGACGCTGCTTTCGACAAAGCTCAAGCCGAACTCGAAACGTATGACAGTCGCTTCAAGGATGAAGTCGACAAGCTCGAAAAGCGCATCAACCAGCTTGCTTTGATCGACGCCGCCAATCGCTCCGAGCCGGGCAACGTCATCAACGGCGACGGCAAGCTCGATACCGAAATCCGTTCGCGGTTCAGCGTGTCCCGCGCTCTTGCCGGTGCGGCCGGGCTGGGCGTCGATTGGGGTTTCGAGCGCGAGGTGCAGGCCGAGCTTGCCAAGCGAGCAGGCCGCACCGCCGAGGGTGTTTTCATCCCGACCGAATGTTTTGAAACCCGCGTTCTGACAACGAGCGATGGCGCCGAGCTGGTCGCGACGGAGCACCGCCCGGATCAGTATATTTCCGCGCTGACTGCCGCGTCTGTTGTTCGCGGCCTTGGCGCTCGCGTACTGAGCGGCCTTACCGGCAACCTCTCGATCCCGCGCGAGACCGATAGCCCCGCTGTTGGCTGGGTTGCGGAAAATGCTGCAATCACCCCCGACGACGCCGACTTTGACGCGGTGACGCTCACCCCTAAGCACGCTGGGGCGCTCTCCGAGTACAGCCGCAACATGCTGCTGCAAAGCTCGCCAGACGTGGAAACGCTGCTGCGGCAGATGCTCGCACGCAACCTGGCGCTGGCGATCGACCGCGCGGCAATACGTGGCGGCGGCTCGAATGAACCCAAGGGCGTTATCGCCACGAGCGGCATTCAGACTGTCACTAGCCCCGCTTCTATCTTTGAGGCGGTGGCCGAGGCGGTCGCAAAGGCCGATGCCGAAAACGTCGGTGGAAATCGGGCAATCCTGACAACCCCGGAAATCAGGAAGATCGCATCGCTCGCGCTCGACCTCAACGGCCTGCCGATCGGCGTTGACAAGGTGTTTCACAACATCCCGACGACCTTTAGCAACCAGGTTCCCAAGACCCTGGGCGGCTCGCCTGGTACCGAGCACGGCCTGCTCTACGGCGACTGGACCGAACTCCTGATCGGTATCTGGTCCGAGGTGGATATTTTGGTGAACCCGTTTGAGACCACCGCCTACACCAAAGGCAACGTCCAGATTCGCGCGATGGCGACGGTGGATTGCGCAGTGCGGCACCCGAAAGCCTTTGTTTCGGTCGAGGACGTCACCACCTCGATCGACGCTATGCCGGCGGCGTCATAATGACGGCCGGCGGCAACATGGAGCACCGCAGCTTCGTCGAGCTTCGCGCCCAGGGACGCCGCATAGAAGGCTATGCGGCAACCTTTGGCAGCGAGGCGCGCCTTGGCGGCTTCGTCGAGACGATCGCCCCCGGCGCGTTCCGCTCGACGCTAGGCGGCGACATTCTCGCCCTGCTCGACCATGACGCTGGCAAGGTGCTGGGGCGTACACGCTCCGGCACCCTTCGCCTGAGCGAGGATAGCAAGGGCTTGGCTTTCTCGCTCGACCTTCCCGACACTCAAGCGGGCCGAGACGTGGAAGCGCTCGCGGCTCGCGGCGACCTGGGCGGCATGTCTTTCGGCTTCCAGGTGCCAAAGGGCGGCGAACGCTGGGACGGTGACAAGCGCACTCTATATCAAATCGACCTGCGCGAGGTTTCAATCGTCCAGGCTTGGCCCGCCTACCCGGATACCGAGGTTGCCCTGCGATCGGCGCGTGATGCCTGGCTGGCGCTGCCGAGCCCTCGCGAGATTGTGCGCAGACGCCGCCTGGCAATTGCGGAGGCAAGCATATGGGCATGATGGAGCGCATTGCGGCCCGCCTGGGCTATGAGAAACGCGCGGAATGCGATCCGAGCTGGGCGGCGCTCGCCCCCGGCATTGGGCACTTGGCAGGCGTATCGGCCCGCGCTGCGGAGAACCTGAGCACTGTGCTCGCCTGCGTGAACGCGATTAGCACCGCCCTTGCCTACGTTCCCGCGCTGGTTTACCGGCGCGACAGCGAAGGCAACCGGATCGAGGCGACCGCGCACCCGCTGGGGCGGATTGTTCGCGGCGGCGCTAACCCGCAAATGACGTGGCCCGATTTTCTGGAGCACTGGATCGCGAGCACGCTGCTCACCGGCAACGGCCTTTCTGTGATCGAGCGGAGCGGCAACGGGCAGCTTTCCGGCTTTCGGTATATCCCCTGGGGGCAAGTGACGGTCGCGGAGCTATCGAGCGGGCGGCTGGCCTACGACGTGTCAGACGGGCGCGGCAAGACGCGGCGCTATCTGGAAGGCGAGGTGCTGCACCTGCGCGATCGCACCGACGACGGCAAGATTGGGCGTAGCAGGCTCAGCCGAGCGGCTGAGACGGTCGCAGGCGTATCCGCTGCCAACACCCACGCGGCAATGTTCCTGAGCAACGGCGCAAGCCCCTCGGGGGTGATCGAGTACCCCGGAGCGCTGACTACTGAACAGCGGACGAACCTGCGGCAGACTTACGAACAGGCATTCACCGGCCCCACGAAGGCAGGGCGGACGCTAATCCTGGATGGCGGCATGGCCTGGAAGGCGGCTCAGATTAGCCCCGAGGATGCCGAGCTGCTGGAGACGCGCAAATTCGGCGTGATCGAGCTTTGCCGCTTGTTTCAGGTGCCGCCCCCGATCGTGCAAGACCATTCGCACGCGACCTTCACGAACTCGGAGACGGCCGGGCGCTGGTTCGCGACTTTCTGCCTCGCCCCTTGGGCACGGAAGATCGAAGCCGAATTTGCCCGGTCGGTTTTCCCGACCAACGGCCCTTATGAGCTGGAGCTGGACCTGTCCGGCTTCCTGCGCGGCGATCCGCAAACCCGCTGGGCGGCCCACAAGATCGCGCTGGATAGCGGCGTGCTGGATGCCGACGAGGTGCGCCAGATCGAGGGCTGGAACCCGCGCGGCGATGGAGGTCAGGCAAATTTGCCCGACCTCGATAACTCCGCAAATTTGCGGACTTCCGATCAAGAGGCAAATCTGCCCCTTGAAACCGAGGGAGGCGCAAATGGCTGACCTTCTGCTGATCGCCGCGGCGTCCGACGCGGTGCGCGAGATCGGCCGGCGCGATGGCGTCGAGCTTCATACGGTGGCTGCGGTATGAGCGCGCGGCGGGCCTCCCTTGTCCAGGCGGACTTCGATCGCGCTGTTGCGGCGCTGGCGAAGGTCGGCATCACGCCTGAGATCATTTTCGACCTCACCGGCGACAGGGTTATCGTGAAGGCCGCAAACGAATCGGACGCGCCCCGCTCCGATTGGCAGGAAAGGGCACCGGATCGTGTCTAAGCTACCTTGGCCCGGCGTGCGCCAGAAGAAGGCGAAAGGGCGTGTCTATCACTATTGGGCACGCACTACGCCTTGGACGCGCCTGCCGGACCCCTACAGTGATCCCGATGGCTTCATGCGCGCTATGGCGCGTTTGCAGCGCATGGGGGCGCTGGAGGATGAAAGGCACCGGACGGGGACGTTCGGCGGGCTGGTAGCTGACTATCGCCGTTCCAAGCATTTCCGCGAGACGCTGAGCGACAGCACCCGCGAATCCTATGACCGCTACCTGACGCGCTTGCTGGTCGCCTATGCGGCTGCCCCGCTTCGCGAGATGACCCCGGAGGATATTCAGCGCCGCGTGCTCGACGCCAACGAGGACACGCCGGGCGCTGCCGACATGATGCTTACGATCCTGCGGACCCTCTATGCCTATGCTCGCAAGCGCCATCGCGGCCTGTCGGACTGGACAGAAGGGCTTGAGTATTTCGGAAACCAGACCGAGCGCGAGCCGTGGCCGGACGACATGCTTCAGGCGGCCCTGACCAGCGACAACGAATTGTTCCGCCGCGCCGTGACCTTGGCGCTCTACACCGGGCAGCGGCCGGGTGACGTTTGCGCGATGACGTGGGGTATGGTCGCGGGTGACATGATCCGGGTGCGCCAGCAAAAGACCAAGACCGCGCTCGAAATTCCGATGCACGACAATCTCAAGGCGATGATCGACGAATTGCCGCGATCGGAAGAGCACCTGTTTCTGCTGAGCAATCGGCGGGGCGGCCCCCTGACCAGAGAGGTGTTTCTGAAATGGTGCCAGGCATTCACCCGTAAGCTGGGCATGAACCGCACCCCGCACGGCCTTCGCAAGAATGCGGCGATCGAATTGTTCGAGGCCGGATGCACGTCTGCCGAGGTGGCGGCCATCACCGGGCACAAGTCGCTCGCGATGCTGGAGCACTACGGCAAGCGCCGCTCGCAACCGAAAATCGCCCGGCTGGGGATGGGGAAATGGCAGGCAAAGACGAAAGGGGAACGGGAAAACTAATCGCGAAAGGGAAAACCGCGCTCACAACATCCTAATTTATAAAGGAAATTTGCCATGATGGATAAGCGGCCACTATGCCGACGAATTCGCCGAAGCGCATGGCAAGGAACTGCCGCTGCGTTCCGCGCTGGGGGTGCCGGTCCCGTCGGCGGGCGTCGGCTGTGCGTTGCGGCGCGACGCGCTGGCGCTGCTCGCAAGCGGGCGCGGCGGCGATCCGTTTCGCGCCGACAGCCTGACCGAGGATTATGAAATCGGCATGCTGATCGGTGTCCATGGACTCAGCGGCCGCTTCGTCGATGCGGTGGATGCTGGCGGCGAACGCATCGTCTCGCGCGGCGAGTTTCCGGCCCGCATCGGGCCTGCGGTGCGGCAGAAGGCGCGCTGGATCGCGGGGATCGCGCTCGCGGGATGGGACCATCTCGGCTGGCCGGGACGGCGCGACATGGGCTGGCTCGCGCGCTGGATGCTGTGGCGCGACCGGCGCGCGCCGCTGGCGGCGGCGGTGCTGCTCGCGGCCTATACGGGCACCGCCGTGTCGGCGCTCGCCGTGGCCGGACAGATGCTGTTCGGCTGGCGGGCGATGGAGGCGGGCGGAGGGATGCGCCTGCTGGTCGGCGCGGGCCTGCTGCTGCTGCTCTGGCGGCTGGCGATGCGCGTCGGTTTCACCACGCGCTGTCACGGCTGGCGCGAGGGGCTGCGCGCCGTGCCGCGCGCCTTCATCGCCAATATGATCGCCATCCTCGCTGCGCGGCGCGCGATCTCGCTTTATGGCCGCATGGTCCGGTCGGGCGTGGTGGTGTGGGACAAGACCGCGCACCCCGCCGCCGCCGACGCACCCGCCGCCGCGCGATGATCGTCCGCACCACGGGACCCCGCTCGCACCGCGACGCGCCCGCGCTGCGCTTTCTACTGCTGTGCCTTGGCGGCTGGACTCTGCTGCGCGTGCTGATGAACTGGAGCGCGGTGGTTCCGGCGGCGCCCGGTCCGGCCGGACCCTCGTGGCAAGCGCCGCCGCCGGTGATCGCCGCGCCTGCCGTTCCGCCGCTCGTGGAAGCCCGGCAACTGGTCTTGCCGCCCATTCCCGTGCCTCGCCGGATAACGGCGCCTGCCGCCCGCCGCATGGCGCAAATGTGGTCCGGTCCCGATGGCGA
>PHEM01000403.1 GCA_002842935.1 Alphaproteobacteria bacterium HGW-Alphaproteobacteria-13
GGGCTAAATGGGCCTCAAATTGGCGCTCGTCATCCTCAACCTGACTCGGTGGGGGAGGGCCAAATTGCACGCGTGCAATTTCTCGTCATTGGGGCCTTCCCCGGCGATTAACCCAGCCCTCGCAAAAACCCTTCCATGCCGCCATCAACTTTGCGCCCCGC
Organism: Alphaproteobacteria bacterium HGW-Alphaproteobacteria-13; assembly: GCA_002842935.1. Lineage (GTDB taxonomy): Bacteria > Pseudomonadota > Alphaproteobacteria > Sphingomonadales > Sphingomonadaceae > Sphingopyxis. The sequence goes on from PHEM01000403.1 coordinate 162, forward strand.
AGCTTTTCCAATCGCGCACCCATGTGGGAGCGAAAGCCATCGGCGATCATATCCACATCCCAGCCCCCGCCATGCTCCCTGCCGATCGAGCGGAATTCGGACTCTGTGTCCCCGTAGCGCAGCGACCCTCTTGGAAAGCTGGCTTCAGGTGGCTTTCTACTTGCGACTGCCTTGCTCGGCCCCGGAATACCCCCCTGCCCCGCAGCGATAGTCTCAACCGTTCCCTCGCGCCGCGCATGGCGACCTGCCGAATGACGATCCAGTTCGGCGACGGTTTCGATAACTTCCGGCGCACCCTTCGGCTCAAACCGGAATTCAAGCTCGGTCACAGTTCTACCCTGCCGAATTTCGCGCCATTCGACACGGAAGTGCGCCAACTGGTCGATCTCGGATTTGGCCTTCTCAAGCACCTTGCGCCGAAGCTGCGCAAAGTCGGTGTATACCTCGGGTGGAATACCAAGGGCTGCTCGGAGCGCTTGCATGTCCCCCCTCCACGTCGCCTGACGACGATGCAAGCGAAGAGCACCCAGTTCATAAAGCTTGAGCGCATAGTTCGAACGAAAACCAAGGACCGCTTGGCGATTCAGCACAGCGTAGGTCTCGGACGCTTGGATTAGTTTACGCGCATCTGGCGTGAACTCCCATTCGATCCAGCCTGCTTCACCGCCCTCTTCTTCCGTTTCTTCCCGCGACCGCGAGATCAATGAAAACAGGAGCGTCGCCTTCTTTCCCCGCCAGGATTTGTCATCAACGGCGAAGAGCGTTCGGTGCAGTTCCTGGAGCATGTCGGTGATCCGCTCATTGCCCTTGTGCCCGCGCCGAATGTCAGCTTTGCGAATTCGGTGTGGCCGATCCTCCCAAGCATCACCTCCCGCAGTCAAGATCATCAGGGCTAGTAGCCGAGACGCCGTGAGACTGAGCGATTCACCTTTGACAAATTTGATTTCGATGATGCTGCCTGGCTTGGCGAATTCATCTCCGCCCTTAGCCTTTAGAGCTGCGGCAACACGCATGGCACGGCCTGGAGATACTTCCTCCGCGACCTCTTCAACACCTTCGGCTATTTGGCCAACTTCACTTTCCATGCCATATTTCGATCAGAGTCTGATTCTCCAGTCTTGCTTGCTGCCTGACCTGACCTCCTTCGTCAAGTCAGGTCAGGATGGAAGTGTGGCAGCCACCCCCAAATGGTCAGGATAGAAGCGCAGCTACTCGGGAAGGAAAGCCGCAGATAAACACGAGTCGGCGTACCTTCAGGCTAATTTCGAATCTTGCCTTGATTTCGACCACTTCGCGATTCAGATATTCACTTCAGCGGGGCAAGGAATGCACGTCCATTTGATTCCCCCAATGAGTCAGGAAGGCCCCAAAGGGTCAGGCAAGTTCCCCCGATGGGTCAGGCTATTGCCCCCACGAGGTCAGGCAAACTCCCCCGTAAGGTCAGCTATATGGCCCTAACAACATGAAATTATGGCGTTTTTAGACCTCTGAATCTGAATCCTTAGAATCACGAATCCTTCCGCTGCAAGCAGCGGCGTGTGTAAATTGATTTTTAGAAGATCAGGTGCCGATTCGTTTGACCCAACATAAACCGTCCATTTGGCGCAAATGGGACTCACGATTCACTATGGGGGAGGGGAGCAGGGACGAGTTGGGCGATTATGCCCCTTGTCAGCAACAACCCTACTTCAGAGTTACGCGCTCTCGTTACCCGACTCAGTGGCACGTGGTCTGGCAATACAGCTATGTGTCGGTGCCCTTGCCATGCCGACCGAACCCCGTCGCTTTCCATCCGCCAGGGTGATCGAGCAATCCTCGTAACATGCCACGCTGGTTGCGACAGCCGAGACGTACTCACAGCTATTCGACGTATCGCCGAACTGCCGATCGTCGATGCCTCTGGTGTGATCCCCAGCGTCCAGCGCAGCACTGGAATTCACCTCGGCATTTGGCAATCCGCGCGTTCAATCGAAGGAACGCTAGCCGAGCGATATGTGCGCGAGGTGCGACAGATCTGGGCACCGCTCGACGACCTGCGCTTTCATCCCAGGTGTCCACGCGGGAAGGGGATGCTTGCGAGCTTCGAGCCGGCACTCCTGATCGCGATGCGAAAGGCAGGAGCGATCACCGCAATCCAGCGTATTTTCCTCGATCCGGCTACATCGGCCTACACCGAGAAGCGCGTCCTCGGCCAGGCCATCGGTGCTGCGTGGACCAATGGGCAACCAGGCAAGACTATCGGCATGTGCGAGGGCTTCGAGACTGCGGCTGCCTATACGTCGCTCACGGGTATCCAGGCCTGGGCGACGATGGGTGCCAAACGCTTTCACCAAGTCGACATCCCTGCGTCGGTCGAAACCGTGATCCTGCTGGCCGACGACGACGCCGAAGGGAGGCGAGCGCACGATCGCGCAGCCAAAACCTACCGACGCCCTGGTCTTGCAATCGAGACCGAATGGCCGCCGGGCCGCATGAACGACTGGGCGCAGCTCCTGAAGCGGTGAGGGGAGGGGGGCTGGAGCGGGCGTGCCGCTGATCGGCGCAAGCTCAGGAGATCTCCGCATGACCACAACGATTCCGCGCGCGAGCGCCATTCTCGGCGCTGCGCGCACACTTGCCGCC
>PHEM01000404.1 GCA_002842935.1 Alphaproteobacteria bacterium HGW-Alphaproteobacteria-13
CCATCGATTTTGCTTCCCCCTCCCCATCCCGCGCTTCGCCAGCGGGTCAGAGCCGCAGGCCGCAGGCAGCGGCTTCGCCTAAAGGAGTGAGGAAAATGGCCAAGGAAACGAACCGGATCGACATTTATCAGGCCGTCACCGACGACATTCTTGCGATGCTGGAAGCGGGGACAAAGCCTTGGGTGAAGCCGTGGAGCGGTGGGCCGACCATTCCGCTCCGGCACAATGGGGTTGCCTATCGTGGAATAAATGTCCTCAGCCTTTGGGCCAGCGCCATGCGTCAGGGCTTCGCCTCGCCCTATTGGCTGACCTTCAAACAGGCATTGGAGCTTGGCGGTAATGTCAGGAAGGGCAGCAAGGGGACCACCGTTGTCTATGCCAACAAGCTTGTCGTGAAGGACTCCGAGACGGACGACGAACGCGCCATTCCGTTCCTGAAACGATACACGGTTTTCAATGCCGATCAGGTCGAGGGACTGGACGGCAAATATCCCGCTCCCGCCCCGATCATCACCAATCCCGAAACTCGCGACGTTGAGCTTGAACTGATGTTCTCTCGCATCGACGCAACCGTTCGCATTGGAGGATCGCAAGCCTATTATCACACCCGCGACGACTATATCCAAATGCCCGCTTTTGAAGCGTTCCATTCCGCCGACGACTACTATGCCACGCTTGCGCACGAGGCCGTGCATCATGCAGGGCATGAAAGCCGCCTCAACCGGAAAACCCTGATTTCAACGAGCCGCGCCGACTATGCGAGGGACGAACTCGTGGCCGAGCTGGGCGCATCCTTCATCGGTGCGATTGTCGGTTTCAAGGTCGAGGAACGCGAAGATCATGCCGCGTATATCGAGCACTGGTTGACCGCGCTCCGCAATGACAAGCGCGCGATCTTCGAGGCCGCCCGCGAGGCACAAAACGCCGCCGACTACCTGTTGGCGATGATGACCGATCAAGCGGATTGAATGCCCCGGCCTGCAAAATGCACGAGACGCCGCGCAAGCACGGCGTCTCGATTTGGGAAGGTGAAATTTGGGGGCTACTCAATGTGGTTTATATACAAATCCCGACATGTTAACTATGGGCGGGAGCAGGTCGTTTTTAGGTGCAAAATGGAAAATATCATCGACACCTACAGGAATCGCATCAAGGCGATGGGGTATGAGCCTCGTCGGCAGGAAGACATTCCTGCCATGATGGCAGCTTATTGCGAGGCAATCGCAAATTGCAAGATTGAAGGACTTGAATTGGTTTCGGATGACCACTCTTTTTGTTTGCTGTTGGTCGAAACCCAAATTCCCGTCGATGTGGCGATTGGTCTGGCGCAGGACTACAACCGTGATGTTCTGTCCCGCCAGAAACTCGCTGCATGACAGGTGAGCGACCCTTACACCTGGCGTAACAGCGACGTTCTTCGGAACAAGCTGGGAATCCGCGACGATAATATCCTCAAGGAGCGAGAAGCTTTCTTCTCGGTTGTCCGACATGGCGAGCTGGTCGTGCAGCGCGCCGCGCCGGCGACGAACGCGCGCGAGTATCGCGAACTGCACAATCATCTGTTTCAGGACGTATATGATTGGGCGGGGCGCTTTCGGACTGTGGACATAAGCAAACCCGGCAGCACTTTTGCCCGAGCGCACTTCGTTGCCCGCAGCATGGAGCACGAATTTAAGCAGCTGCCCGACCTCCAAACCCTCAAGTCGATGGATCGTGATCGCTTTGCCGATACCATGGGGCGGCATATTTCCGAATTAAATGCCGTTCATCCGTTCCGTGAGGGCAATGGCCGCACCATGCGGCTGCACTTGCAGCTACATTCCCTTGCGGCCGAAAAATTCGTCTCGATCCAGGCAATGGGGCCGAAGGACTGGATGGAGGCGAGCCGCGACAGCTTCCACACCGGAAATCACGCCTCCCTCGCCAAAGTCATCCGTGATGCAATGCCGCTCGAACAGAACCGCGTCGAGCCAGCGCGTGGGCCAGCGGGCATCGCGTTTCCGCCCTCGATGGAATCTCTCATGCCAGCTGGCGAACGGCGCGCTATGAGCATTGAGCAAGCCAAGGATCAGATCAGCCGTTACCTGCCTACTGCGCAAACCGTTGCGTCGCGGCAGTATGAGCAGCTTAACCGGATCGCGGAAACGTCCGCTGACATGCGCCAGCTGGCCGCGCGTTCAGCGCAGGAGCTTGCTTTTTTCCGCGACCCCAAAGGGCCGATGCATCACCTTCAGCTGATTGAACAGCGCCGCTATCATCAGATTGAGGTCAATTGGTCCGAGGGCATGGACCCGCTGCAAAGAGTCCGCGCCATCAGCGCGGGCGCCGCAGATTTCCTTTCGAAAATGAGCGACCGCGACATTCAGGCCGCCGATCGCGCGCTACGTCTGCAAGTCATGCCCCCCGGCGTTAGTCAGGTTGATCTACGCCTTGCTGCGCAATTCGAGAAAAACTCGCCTGAGCAGAACCGGGCCGATGCCAGGTTCGCGCAATTCCAGCTCGCCATTGATAAGCGCCTCGCCGCCGCTACCGAGCGCGGCGCATCGAAGGAACAGCTGGCGCAGATCGTCGAAAGCGCAAAGGCCCATGTCGCCACGACATTGCGCGAAGGCAAATCAACGACGCAGGCGGCCGAGAAAGCAAAGGACCGCGAGCGCTGATAATGAGCGGCCAGGGCCGCGCCCCGTCAGTGGTGGCAGCTGCCACCGGGGGGAACACCAAGGGCACCCGCCCTTTCGTTCCCGAAGCATAATCGACAGGACCGGGTTG
>PHEM01000022.1 GCA_002842935.1 Alphaproteobacteria bacterium HGW-Alphaproteobacteria-13
GACGATCGATACGGCGCCCGACGTGGCGGCGGCGCAGGCGCGGCTCGACCTCGAACGCACGGTGATCCGCGCGCCCGTCGACGGCGTCGTCACCAACAAGCAGGTGCAGGTCGGCCAGCGGATCGCGGCGGGCGCGCCGGTCATGATCATCGTCCCGATCGACACCGCCTATGTGGACGCCAATTTCAAGGAAAGCCAGTTCAAGCGCATCCGCATCGGCCAGCCGGTCGAACTGACGTCCGACTATTATGGCGGCGACGTCGTCTATCGCGGCAAGGTGGTCGGCATCGCCGGGGGCACGGGCGCCGCCTTTTCGCTGATCCCCGCGCAGAACGCGACGGGCAATTGGGTGAAGGTGGTCCAGCGCCTGCCGGTCCGCATCCAGCTCGATCCACAGGAACTGAAGGCGCATCCGCTGCGCGTCGGCCTGTCGATGGACGCGACGATCGACACGCGCGGTCACTGACGATGCGCGCGCCAACGTTTCTACCGTCATTGTTCGCTGCGCGCGCCATGACGGGAACGGGTGGATAGGCCATGGCCAGCGCCGCCGCGCCCGCATCCGCGATCCCCGCCGAACCGCAGCCGCTGTCGGGCGTCCGGCTGATCGCGGCGGCATTCGCACTGGCGCTCGCCAATTTCGTCGTCGTGCTCGACACCACCATCGCCAATGTTTCGGTGCCGCACATCGCGGGCGGGCTGGCGGTGTCGCCGACGCAGGGCACGTGGGTCATCACCAGCTATGCCGTCGCCGACGCGATCAGCGTGCCGTTGACGGGCTGGCTGGCGATGCGGTTCGGGACGGTGCGCTGGTTCCTTATCTCGATCATCGGCTTCGGGATATTCTCCTTTCTGTGCGGCGTGTCGCGCACGCTCGACGCGCTGATCATCTTCCGCATTCTTCAGGGGCTGTCGGGCGGACCGCTGATGCCGCTGACGCAAGTCCTGCTGCTGCGCATCTTTCCCAAGGAAAAGGCGGGGGTCGGCATCGCCATATGGGCGATGACGACGACCAGCGCGCCGATATTGGGACCCATATTGGGCGGGTGGATCAGCGACAATTGGAACTGGCCGTGGATTTTCTTCATCAACCTGCCGGTCGTCGCCATCTGCGCATTCGGCGTGGCGAGCCTGCTCGGTCCGTTCGAGACGAAGCGCGAAAAAGCGCGCATCGATACGGTCGGACTCGTGCTGCTGGTGCTGTCGGTCGGCGTCTTTCAGCTGATGCTCGATACGGGGCGCGAGCATGACTGGTTCGAATCGGGCTGGATCGTGACGCTCGCCATCGTGTCGGCCATCAGTTTCGTCGCGTTCGTGATCTGGGAATTGACCGACGCCAATCCGGTCGTGGACCTGCGCGTCTTTCGCTTTCGCGGCTTCAGCTTTTCGACGCTGGCGATTTCGCTGGGGTTCGGGGCCTTCATCGCGCAGGTCGTGCTGACGCCTTTGTGGGCACAGCAGGTCGCGGGCTATACGGCAACCGAAACGGGCCGCATCGTCGGGTGGATCGGCGTGTTCGCCGTGCTGCTGTCGCCGCTCGCCGCCGGGACGATCGGCAAGTTCGACATCCGTCTCTCCATCACCGGGGGCATCGTGTGGATGGCCTTCGTCTCGGTCCTGCGTGCGGACTGGACCGCCGATGCCGATTATTGGACGCTCGCGCTGCCGCACGTGTTGCAGGGGATGGGCATGCCCTTCTTCTTCGTCGGGCTGACGGCGCTGGCGCTCAGCAGCGTGCCGCTGAAGGACCAGACGTCGGCGGCGGGCATGATGAGCTTCCTTCGGACGCTGAGCGGCGCGATCGGCACCGCCGTCGCGACGACGGCCTGGGACGACCAAAGCCGCGTCGCGCGGTCCGAACTGGCGTCGAACCTGAACGACGCGGGCGGGACGATGGACCTGCTCCAGAGCGCGGCGGGCCTGACGCTGGAACAGGCGCGCGCGGCGATCGAGCGACTGGTGGAGGTGCAGGCGATGACGATCGGCGTGGTGCATCTGTTCCTGGCGACGGGCGTCGTGTTCCTGATCGCAGCGGCGTCGGTCTGGTTCGCGCCGCTGCCCAAGGAAGTGTCGATGGGCGCGGGAGGGCATTGAAATCCGAATCCCCGTTTCCCCGAGCGAAGTCGAGGGGCTTATTCGAGCGGAGCGAGAATCTGCGCCGTCGCTGCCTCGGCTTCGCTCGGCATAGCCCCTCGACTTCGCTCGGGGAAGCGGTTCAGTTATAGGCAAGAGGCGCACAGCCACCCGCTCTTGGGCTTTTCCCCATGCCATGCTAGGGGGCGCCCCCATGCTGACCATCAACGGCCTTACCGTGCGCTTGGGCGGGCGCACCATCCTCGACCGCGCGAGCGCCAGCCTGCCGGGCAAGAGCCGCACGGGCCTGATCGGTCGCAACGGCGCGGGCAAGTCGACGCTGATGAAAGTGATGATCGGCCAGATCGAGGCGGACGAGGGCGGCATCGACATGCCGCGCCGCACGCGCGTCGGCTATATCGCGCAGCAGGCGCCAAGCGGCACCGCGACGCCGTTCGACACGGTGCTGGCCGCCGACATCGAACGCGCCGACCTGCTCGCGGCGTCGGAGACGGAGACCGATCCCGACAAGCTCGCCGACATTCACGAGCGGCTGATCGCGATCGACGCCTATACCGCGCCCGCGCGCGCCGCGCGCATCCTGATCGGGCTGGGTTTCGACGAGGCGATGCAGGGCCAGCCGCTCGACAGCTTTTCGGGCGGGTGGAAGATGCGCGTGGCGCTCGCGGCGCTGCTGTTCTCGAACCCCGACCTGCTGCTGCTCGACGAGCCGTCGAACCACCTCGACCTCGAAGCGACGATGTGGCTGGAAAGCTTCCTGCGCGCCTATCCGGGGCAGCTTGTCGTGATCAGCCACGAACGCGACCTGCTGAACAATGTCGTCGATCATATCCTGCACCTCGAAGGCGGGAAGGTGACGCTTTATCCCGGCGGTTACGATGCGTTCGAGCGCCAGCGCGCCGAACGCGCGGCGCAGCTGGCGGCGGCCAAGGCGGCGCAGGACGCGCAGCGCGCGAAATTGCAGGACTATATCGCCCGCAACAGCGCCCGCGCCTCGACCGCGAAACAGGCGCAGTCGCGCGCCAAGCAACTCGCGCGGATGCAGCCCGTCGCCGCGCTCGTCGAGGACCCCAGCCTGGTGTTCGATTTCCCGAGTCCCGCCGACGATCTGAAGCCGCCGCTGATCACGCTCGACCTCGCGAGCGTCGGCTATGCGCCGGGTGCGCCCGTGTTGTCGCGGCTCAATCTGCGGATCGATCCCGACGACCGCATCGCGCTTCTGGGCCGGAACGGCAACGGCAAGACGACGCTCGCGCGCCTGCTCGCGGCGCAGCTTTCGCCCATGGACGGTGCGATGGCCGCCTCGGGCAAGATGCGCGTCGGCTATTTCACGCAATATCAGGTCGAGGAACTCGACGGCGCCGACACGCCGCTCGCGCATATGACGCGCGTGATGGCGGGCAAGACGCCGGGCGCGGTGCGCGCGCAGCTGGGGCGCTTCGGCTTTTCGGGCGGCAAGGCGACGACCGAAGTCGCGAAGCTGTCGGGCGGTGAGCGCGCGCGGCTGGCGCTGGCGCTGATCACGCGCGAGGCGCCGCACCTGCTGATCCTCGACGAGCCGACCAACCACCTCGACGTCGATGCGCGCGAGGCGCTGGTGCAGGCGCTGAACGGCTTCGACGGGGCGGTGCTGATCGTCAGCCACGACCGCCATATGCTGGAGATGTCGGCCGACCGGCTGGTGCTGGTCGACGGCGGCACCGCGTGCGAATTCGACGGCAGCATGGACGATTATGTCGCCTTCATCCTCGGAAAATCGGACGGGACCGAGGCCAAGGCCGCGCCCGCCAAGCCGAAGGACGCGAAGCTGGCGCGGCAGGAAGCGGCCCGCGCGCGCGAGGCGCAGGCGGCGCTGCGTAAGAGCGCGAAGGATCATGAAGCACGGGCCGGGAAACTGGCGCGGCAGATCAGCGCGATCGACCGCGCGATGTTCGATCCCGCCGGTGCCGATCCGGCACTCGCGAAGCTGACGATGGGCGATCTCGCCCAGCGGCGCGGCAAGCTCGCGGCGGAGATGGAAGCCGTCGAGGCGGCGTGGATGGAGGCGCTGGAAGCGATCGAAGCGGCGGCGTGATTTATAGCCTGCCGCCGATGCGCGACGAATATGGAGCGTGACTGAAGCAGTTGTGTGTCCCCGCCCTTCGACTGCCCGCAGGGCGGGCGCTCAGGATAAACTTCAGCCAAAGGCTGAAGGCGGGGGCCGCTGTCGTCCTTACGCAGCGCCGAAGGTGTAAACCGCCAGCGGCCCCCGCCTGCGCGGGGGCGACGGTTTGGCATCAATGTCGGAAATGGCGCATCCCGGTGAAGACCATCGCCAGCCCCGCCTCGTTCGCGGCGGCGATCACTTCGTCGTCGCGGATCGATCCGCCGGGCTGGATCACGCAGGTCGCGCCCGCCTCGACCGCCGCGAGCAGGCCGTCGGCGAAGGGGAAGAAAGCGTCGCTCGCGACCGCGCTGCCGACCGTGCGCGGCTGCGCCCAGCCGTGGCTTTCGGCCGCCTCGCGCGCCTTGGCGGCGGCGATGCGCGCGCTGTCCCGGCGGTTCATCTGGCCCGCACCGATGCCCGCCGTCGATCCGCCCCGGGCATAGACGATGGCGTTGGACTTCACATGCTTGGCGACGGTCCACGCGAACAGCGCGTCGGCCAGCTCTTCCTCGGTCGGCGCGCGGTCCGTCACGACCTTCAGGTCCGAAAGGCCGACATGACCGTTATCGCGGCTCTGGGCGAGCCAGCCGCCGGCGATGGTCTTGAGCATCAGCCCGCCGCGCTGGGGGTCGGGCAGTTCGCCCGTCAGCAGCAGGCGCAGATTCTTCTTCTTCGCGAAGATCGCGCGGGCGTCGGCGTCGGCGTCGGGGGCGCAGACGACTTCTGTGAAGATGCCGCTGATCGCCTCGGCGGTCGGGCCGTCGAGCGGGCGGTTGACGGCGATGATGCCGCCGAAGGCCGACACATCGTCGCATTTCAGCGCCGCGTCATAGGCTTCGGTCAGGCTTGCCGCCGTCGCGACGCCGCAGGGATTGGCGTGCTTGACGATGACGCAGGTCGGATCGGCGTCGCGGAATTCGGCGACCAGTTCCAGCGCGGCGTCGGCGTCGTTGATATTGTTGTAGCTCAGCTCCTTGCCCTGAACCTGTTCGGCCTGCGCGATGCCGCGCGCGGCGGGACCGGCGGACAGGTAGAGCGCGGCCTGCTGATGCGGATTCTCGCCATAGCGCAGCTCGCTCGCCAGCTTGGCGGTCAGCGGCAGCGTGTCAGGGAAGGTCTGGCCCTGATCGGCGAAGGCGAACCATTGCGCGATCATCCCGTCATAGGCGGCGGTATGCGCGAAGGCCGTCGCGGCGAGGCGCTTGCGTAGCGTGAGGCTGGTCGCGCCCGCGTTGGCGTCCATCTCGGCGATTACGGCCGCATAATCCTCCGGTTCGGTGACGATGCCGACGAAGGCATGATTCTTGGCCGACGAGCGCACCATGGCCGGGCCGCCGATGTCGATATTCTCGATGATCTCGTCGCGCGCCGCGCCCTTGGCGACGGTCGCGGCAAAGGGATAGAGGTTGACGACGACCAGATCGATGCCGCCGATCCCGTGCGCCTCCATCGCCGCGACATGCGCCGCGTCGTCGCGCACGGCGAGGATGCCGCCGTGGACCGTGGGGTGCAGCGTCTTGACGCGGCCGTCCATCATCTCGGGAAAGCCGGTCAGCTCGGCGACGTCGAGGACGGTGTGGCCCGCCTCGCGCAGCGCCTTCGCCGTGCCGCCGGTGGACACCAGCTCGACCCCGTGGCGGACGAGCGCGGCGGCAAGATCGGTCAGCCCTGCCTTGTCGCTGACGGACAGGAGGGCGCGGCGGACGGGAACGAGATCGGTCATGGGAGAAGGGCCTCGGCTGGCAATGAAGGACGCGGCTCCCCTAGGCGGGCCGCGCCTTCATCGCAAGCGTCGAGGCGTGGTGGAGTCCCACGCATAATGTCTGAACCGCTTCCCCGAGCGAAGCCGAGGGGCCATGCCGAGCGAAGTCGAGGCAGCGACGGTGCGGGTTCTCGCTTCGCTCGAACGTGCCCCTCGGCTTCGCTCGGGGATACGGCACTTCAGATTTCGCGTAACTTCCCCTATTTCCCGCGCGCGACGCAGACTCCGCCATCGGGACCGATGTTGCCGTCGCAGCGGCGCGTCGCCAGCGTCGGTTCGTCCAGTTCCTTCAAAAACTTGCGCCCATCCGCGCGCCGTTTCAGCGTGAAACCGTCATAGAGCGCGCCCGTGGCGGTATAGGTGCGGAAACTCAGCGCCCCCGGCGTGGCATCGACGATCTGGTACAGCTCGGTCGCCTCGGCGACCTTGTCGGGCTGCCACGGCGCGCGGTCGTTGAGGCGGTACATCTTCGCCCCCGTGACCGACACCAGATAGACCGGCCCTTGCGTCGCTCCGTCCGCGCGGGTCCTGGCGCTCGCATCGCGCCCCGCCTCGGCCGTCAGGCGGCTGTAGCAATGGTCGTGGCCCTGCAGCACCAGATCGACGTCGCGGCGGTCGAACACGGGCTTCCACGCCGCCTTGATCTCGGCGGTGTCCTTGCCGCGCGCGCAAGTGAACACGGGCTGGTGGAACAGGACGACGTTCCAGTCCGCCTTGCTCGACGCCAGCGTGGCGTCCAGCCAGTCGGTCTGCGCCTTCATCGCGCCCAGCCCGATCGCGGCGGTGCCGTCGAGGACGATGAAGCGAACGCCCTGATAATCCACATAATAGGTCGTCGCCTTGACCGTGTCGGCTCCGTTCGCGGGCAGCGCGAACTGCGCGGGCCAATAGGGGCCGAGATGATAGCGCTCGGTCCCGTCGGGCATCATGCGCTCGACATATTCATGGTTGCCGGTCGCCGGAATCTGCGGGACCATGGCGTAATTATAGCCGCCCGCCTGGTTCCATTCGCCCCACTCGTCGTCATGGTCGAGGTCGTCGCGCTGCGACACGAGGTCGCCCGCGTGGACGACGAGGCGGATATCGCCATGGGCGTGGAAGGCTTGGCGGATCACGCGGCTGGCATAGGTCAATATGCCGTTCTGGATGTCGCCGAGGTAGAGGAAGCGAAAGGGCTTCGCCGTGTCGGCGGCGGTGCGGAACTGATGCCATTCGCTCCAGCCCGCCGCGCCCGCGACGCGATAGGCATAGGCGGTGCCGGGCGTCAGGCCCGTGAAGCGGATGTGGTGATAGAGGGCCGGGCCATAGCTGCTGTCCAGCGGCATCGCGGTGCCCGTGACGGTCGTGGCATTTTCCTCCAGCGTCGGACCATCGACCGCCACCGCGATCTGGGCCTGCGACGCCGCCTGCGCGGTGTCGGTGCGCCACGCGACCGCCATCTCCCGTGCCGGATCGGCGCCGGGGGTCAGGACGATGCGGTCGGGCAGCTTCTTCGGCGCATAGGGCAGGCCGGGCGAACGGGGGATGGGTTCGCCATCCTCCGTCCGGGTAACGATAGGGAATTCCGTCACCGGGGCCGCGCTCGCCGAAACGCCCGCTGAAACCCCCGCTGAAACCAGAGTGGCCGCCAGCAGCGGCAGGCCGATCTTTCGCATGCTCATCATCCTGTCCTTTGTGCGGTTGGGTGTCAGAAGCTGGCCGAAACGCCGAACTTCGCCGTCCAGCTATATTTTTCGTACTGGAGGAGACGCTTGGCGCCCTGATATTGCTGATAGGCGAAATAGGGGGCGTCGGTGATGTTCACCCATTCGGCGAACAGGCGTATATTTTTCGCGACGCGGAATTTCGCCGACAGGTCGAGCTGGAAATGCTGGTCGACGATCCGGTCCTCTTCGGCCGTTCCGCCCAGTTCGTCGAGATATTTGCTGCGATAGGTCCCCGCCGCGCGCAGCGAGACCGGTCCCTTTTCATAGCCGAGCGCGACGTTGAACGTGTGCTTCGACGAAGCGGGCAGGGCGATGCGGCGCGGATCGGCCGGGTCGCCGTCCGTGAAGATCGTGCCCTTGGCATCGGTGAAAGTGTAATTGGCGTTGAGGAGCAGGCCGTCGAAGGGCGAGGGCAGCGATTTGAACTGGTGCGCGAAGGAAAGTTCCAGTCCCTTGATCTTCGCGGTCTCGCCATTCTGGAACGTCAGCGCTTCGGTATAATCGACGCCATAGGCAGTGCCGGGGTCCGAATCGCGCACTTCGACGATGAAATCCTTCACCGATTTCCAGAACAGGCCGGCGGTCAGCGCCGAATTGCTGGCGAAATACCATTCGGCCGACAGGTCGAGATTCCAGGCGCTGTAGGGCCTGAGGTCCGGGTTGCCGAATTCGGCCTCGCGATCCTCGTTGATCGTGAAGCGGGGCGCGAGCCGCGACAGCTTCGGCCGGACAAGGCTCTTGTAGGCGCCGAAGCGCAGCACGGCGTCGCGCGACACGTCATAGCGGACGGCAAGGCTGGGCAGCCAGTCGGTATAGCGGCGCGTGAAGCGCGTCGGCGTGACGGGATCGGCCGCGTCATCCTCGTCGATCAGGAAACCGCGAATGTCGTTCCGCGTCCGTTCGACGCGGACGCCGCCGATGAGGCGCAGGTCGCTGCTGTCATAGCGGCCGAGCAGATAGCCGGCGAGAATATCCTCGTCGATCGCATAGTCGGACGCGGCCGAATCGAACAGCGTCCCTTCCGCGTCCAGCTCGAAATCGGCGAGGTTGCCGTGGAAGAAATCCGTCGGCGCGGTGCGGCCGGGCAGCGGGCCGAGGTCCTGGATGCGATAGGTCTGACCGCCGCCCAGCACGTCGGCGAGCGTATAGCTGCCGTCATAGCCGTCGTAGATGTTGACGTTGAAGTCATAGGATTTTTTCCGCCAGCGCGACTTGATGCCGCCTTGCAGCGTGACGCTTCCCCGGTCGAGGGCGAATTCGCGCGCCGCATCGCCGCGCAGCGTCCATTCGCGGTCCCGCGAATCCGACAGCACCGTATTCTCCAGCTCGTTAAAGCCATAGCGGGTCGGATCGAGAAAGCGCGCCGTGTTGCCCGACACCTCGAACAGCGGGCGGCGCGGGTCGGCATAGTCGAAATCGACGTCGACGCCGTTGTTCTGGAAACGGGCGCGAAAACGAGTCGGGTCGATCGAGCCGTTTTCCAGCTCGCTCGCTTCGGCCCAGGCGGCGGAATAGGTCAGCTTCCATGGGCCGGTGACGGTTTCGCCGCCCAGCGTGACCGATTTGATCTTCTGCTTCTCGAACCGATCCTTCATGCGGCGGCGCACCTCGATGCGGCCGTCGCTGTCGCGGAAGAAGGCGGAGGTGTCGCTGCTTTCCGCGGCTACCGGGTCGCCGCTCATGATGAAGATCACGTCGCCGCGATATTCCTGGTCCGAAAATTCGCTGTAGAGACCGCGGGCATACAGCTTGGTGGCGTCACTGGCGCGGAAATCGAGGCTCAGCGAACCGCCGAGGCGCTCGCGCTCCACGTCATAGTCGCGATATTGCAGCTCCTCGGCATAGACGATGCCGTCGTTGCTGACGTTCCAGCCGGCGCCTTCGATATTGTCGGTCTCGAACTTGCGGCGATAATAGCTGACACCGCCCGCGATGCCGAAATTGTCGGTGATGCGGGTCGAGAAATCGAGGCTGGCCTTGGGCGTCAGCGCATCGGCATAATTGTTGTAGCTGCCTTCCAGCTTGACCGACAGCAGGTCCTTCTTGCGGTCGAAGGCGCTGGTGGTGTTGATCTCGATCGACGCGCCCAGCGTGTCGGCGTCCATGTCGGCGGTCAGGGTTTTCTTGACTTCGATCGATTCGATCAGCTCCGCCGCGACGACGTCGAGCGCCACGGAACGGACGTCGCTTTCGGGGGCGGGGACGCGCGTGCCGTTGATCGACGCGGCGTTGAGTTCGGGATCGAGTCCGCGAACCGAAACGAAGCGGCCTTCGCCCTGGTCGGCGAGGATGTTGACGCCGGGCAGGCGGCGCAGCGATTCGGCGACATTCTGATCGGGAAACTGACCGATCGCGTCGCGAGTCAGCACGCTTTCGACGCCGTCGGCGGCGCGTTGCCGCGACAGGCTGCTCGCGAGGTTGGCGGCTTGGCCGACGACCAGGATGGACCCGTCGGTGCCGAGCGTCATGTTCGCGGTCAGCGTTCCCGTGCCGGGAACCGCGATCGTCCGCGTGCGCGCATCGGCCCCGGCATAGCGCGCCTCCAGCGTATAGGTGCCGCCGGGAATGTCGGTGAAGCGAAAGCTGCCGTCGCGGTCTGCCTCCGCGACGCGGCCCAGTTCGACGATGCGAAGCTCGGCGCCCTGAAGCGCGCGGGTGTCGGTGGCGTCGGTGACGGTGCCGACGACGTCGGAGGCCAGCGCGGTGACGGGCAGGGCAGCGGCCAGCGATAGGCAGGTGCCGAGCAGGATGCGCGAACGGACGGCGTGAAACTGATGCATGATATCCCCCGGAGAGAGCAAGACGCTCGCCAGGGCTTTTTCGCTTCCCGGCGAGTCGAGGGGGCTATTGGCTGCGCTCTGTGACAGGCGTATTACGCGAGTGTCACACTATTGAAACAGAAGGGGCGGGCGACGACCCGCTCAGCCGATATGCTTGAAGATCCACCCGACGCTCGCGCCGCCCGCCGGGGCCGCGCCGGTGACGACGAGCTGTTCGGTGGGGTGGGGGCGGCCGTCGCCGTCGACCCACAGGCTCTGCTCGATTTCCAGCGCGCCTTCGGAGGTGCGGAACTGCCACAGCGGGCCGCCCGCGATGCGCAGCAGCGCGCCGAGCTTGTCGGCGGTCAGGCTGGCCGTGATGTTGCGGCCAAGGTGGAAGCGCAGCGCGAAGCCCTTTTCGCCCTTGCGGCGGCTGTGCGGCGCGGGCAGCAGCATGTCCTCGCCGCGCAGCTCGCGTCCGTTGGGTGACAGGATCAGCAGGCGGCGGTGGATCAGGCCGTGGCGGCGGGCATAGCCGTCGTGGCTCATCTCGACGCGGCTGCCCTGCGTCGTCTCGCGCCGGTCCAGTTCGACTTCGGTGACGCCCTTGCCCAGCGATCCGTTCGGCAGGATCGCGGTCGAGTTGCTGTCGGCGAGGACCAGCGTCGAATGCGCTGCCGTGGTGCGCAGGCCGCGCGCGAGACCGGCGGGGATCGTCGCGCCCGTCAGCGCCGCGCCGCCGCAATTGACGACGATGCGCTCGTCGCCGTCCGACAGCTCGAAGGCGAGTGTCGAGGCGCAGCCCGCCTCCGTCACGCGCGCGATCGGCGGCGGCGCGGCGTCGGCGAGCAGCACGACCTTGTTCGCGACCAGCCGCTGATAGCCCCAGTCGCGCGCCTGTTTCAGCGGGCGCGTGCGCACGCCGCTCGCCGCGACGATCGCCTGCACATGCGCGGCGTCGGTCGCGCCGCTGCCCTGCCAGCACCCCATGCCGCCGTCGCTGTGGAGCAGGCCCAGCAGCGCGGGGACGGCACGCGCCAGCACTTCCTGCACGAAGGGCGGCACCTCCATGCGGCGCATGTCGTATATGCGCGCCAGCATCGACAGCGCCATGATCGCGTCGAGCTGTGCCTGCGGCGAGCGCGAGATATTGCCGCCGTCGGCATAGAAGCTGGTTTCCAGCACCTTGCGCAGCCCGGCCTCGCCGAACACCTGCCGTGGCTCGCCGCCGGGCATCAGCAGCGAGGCGGCGACGATGCCGACCCACGCGACCATCTGCCCCGTGCCGGGGCGCTGCTTGTCGGCGGCGCGGTCGAGGTGGCGCGCCGCGCGCGCGAGATGGTTGAGCACGGCGGAGCGATAGACGAGATCGCTGGACGACAGGATCAGCGGCGCGTGCGCGGCCCAATGGAGAATGCGCCAGCCGCTGTTCTCCGCGCTCCATGCGGGTTCGCTCACCGTCTCGCCGTGCGTGCCAAGCCACAGGCGCACCACCGCCTCGGCGATCGGGGCGCCGTCGGCGCGCGTGCCGGTCGCGGCAAGATCGCGCAGCCAGGCGAAGCTGTGCAGATAGTCGGCGAAGGCGGGCGCGACGTCGAGAGTGGCGAAGTCGAGTTCGCCGAGCGGCAGCTTGAGGCCCCGGTGCAGGAAATGCCCGGCGCGGATCGCCGTGCCCGCGCGCGCGTCGCCCGGATCGGGAAGGGAGGGGGGCGGGGGAGAGGTCACGGGCCAGCTCTCCACCGATCAGGCGCCGCGCAGACGCCGGATATTGTCGGCATAGGCGTCGGGTCCGCCCTTGAAGGTCGCCGTGCCCGCGACCAGCACGTCGGCCCCCGCCGCGATCGCCAGCGGCGCCGTCGCCGCGTCGATGCCGCCATCGACTTCCAGCCTGATGTCGCGGCCCGACTTGTCGATCATCTTGCGCACCGCCTCGATCTTGCGAAGCTGGCTGGAAATGAAGCTCTGGCCGCCGAAGCCGGGATTGACGCTCATGATCAGCACAAGGTCGATGTCGTCGATCAGATAGTCGAGCATCTTCGCCGGGGTTCCGGGGTTGAGCGAAACGCCCGCCTGCTTGCCCAGCGACTTGATGTGCTGGACGCTGCGGTGGATATGCGGTCCCGCCTCCGGATGGACGGTGATGATATCGGCGCCCGCCGCCGCGAAGGCGTCGAGGAAATGATCGACCGGCGAAATCATCAGATGGACGTCGAAGGGCAGCGTCGAATGCGGGCGCAGCGCCTTCACCACCATCGGCCCGATCGTCAGGTTCGGCACATAATGGCCGTCCATCACGTCGATATGCACCCAGTCCGCGCCCGCCGCCTCGATCGCGCGCACTTCTTCGCCCAGCCGCGCGAAGTCGGCGCTGAGAATCGAGGGGGAAATGCGGACGGAGGGCGGGTTCGCGGTCATGGCGACCGGCCTTAACCATCTAGCCGGTGCGGGGCAAGCGGGTGCGCGTCGGAGCGCCTATCGCCAGCGCCAGCCGCCCTCCGTCCGCGCGCGATAGAGGGGAAGGGGAGCCAGTCCCGCGAGGGCGGCCATGACGATCGTCAGCGCGGGCTGCCCGTGGAATAACAGGGCGACGCCCACGATCAGCGCGACATGCAGCGCGAGCAGGACCCAGCCCTGCCAGGCGATCGGCAGGCCGACGCCATAGCCGCGGCGCTTGGGCCGGAACCAGGGGCGATCGTCGAGAATCAGGTGCAGCATATCAATTCCCTCCCTTCGGCGGACGGCCGCGTTTGGGCGCGCCCGAGGGCGTCACTTTCACGCCGCGGCGGGCCAGCGCTTCGCGCAGCAGGATTTCGATCTCGGCATTGGCGCTGCGCAACTCGACCGCGGCCAGCCGTTCGATCGCGGCGTAGAGCGCCGGATCGAGGCGGAGGGCAAAGGCTTTCTTCGCGGTGGCGGGCATGAAACAAACCTCAATTCCCGTTCGCATCGAGCGACGTCGCGATGCCTGTCGGACTCGGCGCTCGAAGGGCGCGATACGAACGGGTTCGTTGGATCAGTAGAGCGAACCCGCGTTGACGACCGGCTGCGTGTCGCGTTCGCCGCACAGCACGACCATCAGGTTCGACACCATCGCCGCCTTGCGTTCGTCGTCGAGTTCGACGACCTGCTTTTCGGACAAGTGAGTCAGCGCCATCTCGACCATCGTCACCGCGCCTTCGACCAGCTTGGTGCGCGCGGCGATCACGGCCTCGGCCTGCTGGCGGCGCAGCATCGCGCCCGCGATCTCCGGCGCATAGGCAAGGTGCGTCAGGCCGCATTCGTCGACCGTGATCCCTGCGACGTCCAGCCGCTCGATCAGCGCCTTCCTCAACTCGACGCCGACTTCGTCATGATGGCCGCGCAGCGTGATGTCGTGATGCTCGTGATCGTCATAGGGATAGCGCGATCCGATGGCCCGCACCGCCGCCTCGATCTGCGCGAGGACGAATTCCTTGTAATCGTCGACGTCGAACAGCGCTTGTGCGGTGTCGGTGACGCGCCACACGACCTGCGCCGCCATTTCGATCGGGTTGCCGCGCGCATCGTTGACCTTGATCGTCTCCGAAATGACGTTGTTGGCGCGCACCGCGATCTTCTTGCGCGTCAGCCACGGCAGCACCCAGCGCAGCCCGGCTTCGCGGTCGGTGCCCTTGTAGCTGCCGAACAACTGGATCGCCGCCGCCTCGTTGGGGTTGATGAGGTAGAAGCCGCAAAGGATCAGCGTGCCGATCCCTGCCGCCAGAGCCATGACGACCCATTTCCATCCGACCTGGACGGCCGCGGTCCCGTTGCCGATGCCCGTCCACAACGCAAGGCCGAGCAACAGCAGCCAGATCAGCAGCATCAGATAGCCGCTTTGCGTATTGGCGCGCGTCTCCCGGCTGCGGTTCAGCGCCGGCGTTCCCGTATCGACCATCTTTTCCTCCGAATCATTCGATATAATTATGATATCATATTTATATTGTTTTTCGGGGCGGTCAACATAAAACAAAGGGGCGAAAATCGCCCCTTTGCCTGTTCGCCGTGCCTGCGGATCAATCGGTTGGGAAGCCGCGCTTTTCCAGCAATGCCTTCACGTCCGGGTCGCGGCCGCGGAAGGTGCGATAGGTCTCGGCGCGGTCGGTCTCGTTGCCGGTCATCAACAGCAGGGTGCGGAAACGGTCGGCGACATCGCGGTCCCACGGGCCGCCCGCTTCGTCGAAGGCCGCCCATGTGTCGGCGTCCATCGTTTCCGACCACAAATAGCTGTAATAGCCCGCCGAATAGGAATCGCTCGAAAACAGATGGCCGAATTGCGGCAGGCGGTGGCGCATGACGATCTGTTTCGGCATGCCGATTTCGGCCAGCGTCTCGCGCTCGAACGCGTCGATGTCGGCGGGCGGGTCCGCGCGGTCGTGCAGCTTCATGTCGATGATCGCGCTCGCCAGATATTCGACCGTGTCGAATCCCTGGTTGAATTTGGTCGAAGCCAGTATCTTGTCGACCAGCGCCTGCGGGATCGGTTCGCCCGTTTTGTAATGCGTCGCATATGTCGACAGCACTTCGGGCGTCATCAGCCAATTCTCGTTCACCTGGCTCGGATATTCGACGAAGTCGCGCGGCACGCCGGCCAGCGCCGGATATTTCACATGCTGAAGCAGATAGTGGACGGCGTGCCCGAATTCGTGGAACAGCGTCGTCGCGTCGTCGATGCTGATCAGCGTCGGCTCGCCTTTCGGGCCTTCCGTGAAATTATTGTTGTTCGACGCCAGCGTGTTGCGTTCCCCGCCCAGCGTCTGCTGGCTGCGATAGGTCGTCATCCACGCGCCCGAGCGTTTGCCGTCGCGCGCGAAATTGTCGAGATAGAAGACGCCGACATTGGCACCCGTCTTGAGGTTCGTGACCTCGAACGTCCGCACCTTGGGATCGAATACGGGGATGGTGCCGGTATTTTCGCGGAAGCCCAGATCGTAAAGCTGGCCCGCGGCCCAGAACATACCGTCGACCAGCCTGTCGAGCTGGAAATAGGGCTTCACTTCGCTTTCATCGAGGTCATATTTCGCCTTGCGGACCTTTTCCGCATAATAGCGATAGTCCCACGGCTCGATGGTGATTTTCGGTCCGCTGCCCGCCTTTGCCTCGGCGTCGGCGATTCCCTGCATGTCGGCGACTTCCTCGGCCACGCGCGCGGCGGCGGCGGGCCAGACCTTCATCATCAGCTCCATCGCCTTTTCGGGCGTCTTCGCCATAGTGTCGGCCATGCGGTAATGCGCGTGCGTCGGAAAGCCGAGCAGCTCCGCGCGTTGCTGGCGCAGCTTCAGTATCTCCGCGATCGTGGCGTTGGTGTCGTTTGCGTCGCCATTGTCGCCGCGATCGACGAAGGCGCGCCACACCTTTTCGCGAAGCGCGCGATTCGTCGCGTTCTGGAGCACGGGCTGCGCCGACGAGCGGGTGTTCTTGATCGCCCACTGGCCGGGCTTGCCGTTGGTCTCGGCCGCCTCCGCGAGCGAGGCGACGAAGGCGTCGTCCAGCCCCGCCAGCTCGGCCCTGTCGGTGACGAAGATATACAGCTTCTCGTCGCCGAGCAGCTTCGAGGAGAAGGCCGAGAACAGCCCTTCGAGCCGCGAATTGAGATCGACCAGCCTAGCCTTGCCTTCCGGCGACAGATTCGCGCCGTCGCGCACCATCTCGTCATAGCTGCGCTCGACGATGCGGATCTGCTGCGCATCGAGACCGCTCGCATGGCGCTTGTCGTAAACCGCCTTGTAGCGGGCGAACAGCCGGGGATCGAGGAGCAGCTCGGTATAGAAAGTGGTGAGCTTCGGACTCCATTCGGCGTCGATCTCCTCGACGCGGTCGTTCGACTTGTTCGAGGTCTGGACGCCCCACAGCGCGGAAACGCGGTCCATCGTCTCGCCCGCGAGCTGCATCGGGACATGGGTGTTCTCGAAGGTCGGTTCGGCGGGGTCGTCGATCACCGCCTGCACTTCGGCCTTCACTTCGGCCATCGCCCTGGCGAAGGCGTCGGGGAAGCGTTCGGGGTCGAGCTTGTCCCACGGCGGCACGCCCTGATAGGGACCCGTCCAGGGCTGGAGCATGGAGTTGGCGTCCGCCGTGGCGGCGGGCGGGGCAGCGGTTTCGGCGGCGATGGTCATCGGGCTAATAGCCACAGACAGCGCGGCCGAGGCAAGCAGGATCGACGCGGAACGGACAAGGGACGGCGCGCGGCGCGGCATCGGCAGGACTCCCGGAAAAAAGATTTCGACCGAAACCATGTCCGGCAGTCTTAGCGCGGGATTGCAAGGCCTTGCAAGCGCGTCAGCCCTCAAAGCGCGGCTGAACCAGTCCCGGCGTTTCGACGCGGAAGGTGAAGAGACCGCCCGCGTGCGGTTGTTCCCGGCGTTCCGCGTCGGTCAGATTCTTGCCCGCGCTGGTGACGAAGGCCGTCCGCATGTCCGCGCCGCCAAAGGCGATCATCGACGGGCGCTGCACGGGCAATTCGACGGTCTGGATCAGCTCGCCCG
This sequence comes from Alphaproteobacteria bacterium HGW-Alphaproteobacteria-13, assembly GCA_002842935.1. Classification (GTDB taxonomy): domain Bacteria; phylum Pseudomonadota; class Alphaproteobacteria; order Sphingomonadales; family Sphingomonadaceae; genus Sphingopyxis. The sequence goes on from PHEM01000022.1 coordinate 16,971, forward strand.
CGGGCGACAGGCGCACGACGCGCCAGCCGTCCCACAGCGCCGACCAGTAACAACCCTCGGCATCGACCGCGCCGCCGTCGGGGCGGCCCCTGCCGGTCTCGAAGCAGTGGAACAGCCGCCCTTCGCCGAGCGCGCCGGTGCCCGGATCGACGACATAGGCGCGGATTTCATGTGTCGGCGTGTCGGCATGATAGAAGGTGCGCCCGTCGGGGCTGAACGCCGCGCCGTTGCTCGTCAGCAGTCCGCCCAGGACGGTGGTCAGCGATCCATCGGGATCGAGCCGGTACAGCGTCGCGGCGGGATTCGCCTTGTCGCTCGTCACGCTGCCGACCCA
>PHEM01000405.1 GCA_002842935.1 Alphaproteobacteria bacterium HGW-Alphaproteobacteria-13
CGCCGCATTTCCAGACCTATAATCGCAACAAGCGGTCAATCACGATTGATCCCAAACAGCCCGATGATCTCGCCGTGCTCGATCAGCTGGTCGCCACTGCCGATGTGTTCATCCAGAACTTCCGCCCCGGCGTGGCGGATCGCCTGAATGTTGATGCGGCGCGGCTGCAAGCGATCAATCCCGCGCTGGTCTATGCCTCGATCTCGGGCTTTGGCAGCGAAGGGCCGGATCGCGATCGCCCTGCTTTCGATACGGTTGCCCAGGCGGCGAGCGGGTTTCTGCGCCTGCTGGTCAACCCGCAGCACCCGCGCGTGGTCGGCCCCGCGATCGCTGACGCCATGACCGGGTTCTACACCGCCTTGGGCATCCTCGCCGCGCTGAATGAACGCCATATCACGGGCAAGGGCCGGGTGGTCGAAACCTCGATGTTCGAGGCCATGTGCCACTTCAACCTTGACGATTTCACCCACCTCTTATCCGCCGATCAGGTGATGGGGCCGTATAGCCGCCCGCATGTCAGCCAAAGCTATGTGTTCCAATGCGCCGACGGTAAATGGATCGCGCTGCATATGTCATCGCCGCCCAAGTTCTGGGAGAATCTGGCAATCGCTGTGGGTCAGCCCGATATGCTGTCGCGCCCCGCCTTTGCCAGTCGTGAGGCGCGGATTGCGCATTATGACGATGTCGTCGCCTTCCTCGCGCCGATCTTTGCCAGCCGTCCGCGCGATGCATGGACAGCGGAACTTACCCGGCTGGAAGTGCCCAATTCCGCCGTGCTCGACAGCGCCGAAGTTCTCGCGAGCGAACAGGCCAAGGCGCTCGGCATCGAGGTCAGCGATCCCGATGGCCCCCACGGCAGCTTCCGCACGATCCGTTTTCCGCTAACCTTTGATGGTGAACGGATGGACAGCGTCACCGCCCCCCCGGTATTGGGCGCGGATGATGCGGATGTCCGCCGCAGCATCGAAAGGCCAGAACATGGGATCCGCAGAGGCTGACCTGACAGCCAAAAACCCCGAATACCTTTCCACGCTGGAACGCGGCTTGCGCGTATTGAAGGCGTTTGACGAAGATCACCCGGAAATGACCCTGAGCGAGGTGGCGGCCAAGACCGCGCTGCCCCCGGCAGTGGCGCGCCGGTGCCTGATCACGCTGGTGGAATTGGGCTATGTGGGGCAACACGAACGCAAGTTCCTGCTGCGCCCGGCGGTGCTGACGATTGGCTCGGCGTTCCTAGCGTCGATGCAGATCGAACACGTGGTCGCAGCCCCGCTGCAATCCTTGCGCGATTCGACCGGCGACAGTGCCAGCCTTGCGGTGCTGTCAGGGCCAGAGATCCTGTATGTTGCCCATGTTTCTACCGACCGGCGGTTTCGGGTGGCGGCCAATGTCGGCACGCGGTTTCCGTTCCACGCAACCTCGCTGGGCAAGGCATTGGCGGCGCATCTGCCGGATCGCGAGCGCGCCGAACTGTTGGCGCGCGCCCCGTTCCAACGCTTTACCGAACGCACGGTGACTGATGGCGCGGCAATGGCTGCGCGGTTGGCGCTGGTGGCGGAGCGTGGTTACGATTCGGCGCTGGATGAACTTGATTACGGCATCGTGTCGGTCGCGGTGCCATTGGCGCATCAGCGCGCGCAACATTTGTACGACCCGTTCATGATGACCATGCTGGCGTTGCTTGCCGACGAACTCACCAGTCGCGGTTACAGCATGTTGCTGAGCAAGGTCGCCCGACACGAAGACGGCTGGATCGAGGATCTGCTCAATGGCGGGCAAGCCGACGGCGTGATCCTGATCGGGCAAAGCTTCGAACACGAGGCGATCAACCGTGCCGCGCAAGGTGGCTTGGCAATCGTCGCCTGGGGTGAGCAGCTTGCCGATCAGGCCTATCCGAGTGTTGGCAGCGACAATCGCCTTGGTGGTTTGCTGGCCACCCGTCACCTGCTCGAACACGGTCGCAGCCGCATCGCCTTTCTCGGCGACGAACGCTTGCCGGAAATCGCACCGCGCTTTGACGGATATCGCAGCGCGCTGGCCGAACAGGGCCTGACACCCGACCGATCGCTGCTGGTGCGCACCGAGTTCGAGCTCGACGACGCCTATCGCGCGGTCAAGGCGATGCTCGCCAAGGGTGCGCGCCCGGACGGGATTTTCGCGGTCTCGGACGTGATTGCCGTCGGCGCGATCCGGGCACTGGCCGATGCCGGCCTGCGCGTGCCGCAGGACGTGTCGGTGATCGGCTTCGACGATATTGCCCTGGCTGCCTACAGCCATCCGTCGCTGACCACAATCCGCCAGGACCTCGCCCTGGGCGCACGCTTGCTGGTCGACAAACTGATTGCCCGTTGCGCCAATCTGCCGGTCGAAACCACCGTGATCGCACCGCAATTGATCGTGCGCGAATCGGCTTGATCGCAACGGTAGCCGGGCAGCCGCTCGCTGCGCGACAACGCCTGCTGCGCTTGCCACGCCCTCAACTGCCATGTGGTTACGCGGGGCTTCACCCCGGCACGTCACCGTTGCGCGGTTCGCTCGGCCTGCCTGCCAGCGGGCAGGTCGCCCACAGGGTGGGCTCCTACAGGCGCACGTCAACGCTTATTTGTGGGTCTTCGTGAAACCGTGTGGGTGATTCGGCTCGTTTTCACCGTTTCACCCACATGCGTGCAAACGGGCACGACCATGTCGGATCCACGCCGGTGGCGTTTGATCCGACCTACGATAGCCACGCGCGGCGCTTGCAGTAGGTCGGCTCAAACCGCGC
>PHEM01000023.1 GCA_002842935.1 Alphaproteobacteria bacterium HGW-Alphaproteobacteria-13
AACCGCCACTGTCCAGCGCACGACCAAGGAAACGGATATCGCGATCACCGTCAACCTCGACGGCAGCGGCGATTATTCCGTGTCCACCGGCATCGGTTTCCTCGATCATATGGTCGAGCAATTGTCGCGCCACTCGCTGATCGACATCAAGATGACCGTAAAGGGCGACCTGCACATCGACCAGCACCACACGGTCGAGGATTCAGCGCTCGCGCTGGGCGAGGCGGTGGCCAAGGCGCTGGGCGACAAGCGCGGCATCGCCCGCTATGGCGAGGCGCACGCGCCGATGGACGAGACGCTGACGCGCTGCATCCTCGATATTTCGGGGCGGCCGCACTGCGTCTATAATTCCACCTTCTCGCAGCCCCGGCTGGGCGAGATGGATACCGAGCTGTTTCCGCACTGGTTCCACAGCTTCGCGCAGACGGCGGGAATCACGCTGCATCTCGAAACGCTGTACGGCGAGAACAACCATCATATCGCCGAGAGCAGCTATAAGGCGCTGGCCCGCGCGCTGCGGCAGGCGGTCGAGATCGACCCGCGCAAGGGCGATGCGATTCCCAGCACGAAGGGGGTGCTGTGACTCTCCCCTCCCGCTTGCGGGAGGGGCAGCGAGACTTGCGAACTTGTTCGCTCGTCGCAGCGGGGTGGGCATGTCTCACCGCTGCTGGCCCACCCCCGACCCCTCCCGCCTGCGGGAGGGGAGTTTGAGCATCGCCCTGATCGATTATGGCGCGGGCAATCTCCGCTCCGTGCGCAACGCGCTCGTCGCGGCGGGCGCGGACATGGTCGTCGTCACCGCCGATCCCGATGCGGTCGCGAAGGCCGATCGCATCGTGCTGCCGGGCGTCGGCGCCTTTGCCGCGTGCATGAACGGCCTGTCGGCCATCGACGGGCTGGTCGAGGCGATGGAGCGGCGCGTGCGCGGCGAGGGCGCGCCTTTCCTCGGCATCTGCGTCGGCATGCAATTGCTGGCGGGCGCGGGCGAGGAGCATGGGCGGCATGTGGGACTCGGCTGGATCGGCGGCACGGTGCGCGCGTTCGATCCGCAGCCGGGCCTGCGTATCCCGCACATGGGCTGGAACGATGTTGAACCGACCCGCGCGCATCCCGTGATCGCGCGCGGCGAGGCCTACTATCTCCACGGCTATCATTTTGCCGACGCCGCCGATGTCGCGGCGACGAGCAGTCACGGCGGGACGTTCACTGCCGCCGTCGCGCGGGACAATATCGTCGGCGTGCAGTTCCATCCCGAAAAAAGCCAGGCTTATGGTCTGGCGACATTGGAAAGATTCCTCGCATGGCGGCCCTGATCCCCAGCCTGACCATCTTCCCCGCGATCGACCTCAAGGGCGGGCAGGTCGTGCGGCTGGCCGAAGGCGACATGGCGCGCGCCACTGTCTATGGCGACGACCCGGCGGCGCAGGCGCGGCTGTTCGCCGACGCCGGGGCGACGCACCTGCATGTCGTCGATCTCGACGGCGCCTTTGCGGGGGCAAGCGTCAACGGCGCAGCGGTCGAAAGCATCGTCGCTGCCTTTCCCGGCAAGGTGCAGGTCGGTGGCGGTATCCGTGACCGCGCGGGAGTCGACCGCTGGCTTGCCTTGGGTGTCGAACGGGTGATTATCGGCACGGCGGCGCTGAAGGACCCCGATTTCGTGAAATCCGCCGCGCGCGACTTGCCGGGGCGGATCGTCGTCGGCGTCGATGCGCGGGACGGTATGGTCGCGACCGAGGGCTGGGCCGACGTGTCCGACGTGCACGCCCGCGATCTCGCGCGCCGCTTCGAGGACGCAGGCGTCGCCGCGCTGCTGTTCACCGACGTCGGGCGCGACGGGTTGCTGAAAGGCTGCAATGTCGCGGCGACGGTGGCGCTGGCGCGGGCGGTCGATATCCCCGTGATCGCCAGCGGCGGCGTCGCGGGGATCGCCGACATCCACGCGCTGCGCGGCCATGTGACGGACGGCATCGAAGGCGTGATTACCGGGCGGGCGCTGTACGACGGACGGCTCGATCTGGCCGAGGCGATCGGGGTGGGCAATGCTCCCTCTCCCCTTCAGGGGAGAGGGTTGGGGAGAGGGGAATGACGCAGATCATGCGCCTATTCCTTCCCCCTCTCCCAACCCTCTCCCCTGAAGGGGAGAGGGCTTTATGACCGTCCGCGTCCGTGTCATCCCCTGCCTCGACGTCGCCGACGGGCGCGTGGTCAAGGGCGTCAATTTCGTCGACCTGCGCGACGCCGGCGATCCGGTCGAGGCGGCGCGCGCCTATGACGCCGCGGGGGCGGACGAGCTGTGCTTCCTCGACATCAGCGCCAGCCATCAGGGGCGCGGCACCTTGCTCGATATGGTCAGCCGCACCGCCGAAGTCTGCTTCATGCCGCTGACGGTCGGCGGCGGGGTGCGCAGCGCCGAGGATGCGCGCGCGTTGCTGCTCGCGGGCGCGGACAAGGTGGCCGTGAACAGCGCCGCCGTCGCGCGGCCCGAACTGGTCGCCGACATCGCGGACCGCTTCGGCAGCCAGTGCGCGGTCGGCAGCATCGACGCGCGGCGGGTGGAGCCAAAAAACGATGGAACGCCGCGCTGGGAAATCTTCACGCACGGCGGGCGGACGGCGACGGGGGTCGATGCGCTTGAGCATGCGGTGCGGCTTGCCGCGCTGGGGGCGGGCGAGCTGCTCGTCACCAGCATGGACCGCGACGGGACCAGGGACGGCTATGATCTCGCGCTGACGCGGGCCATCGCCGATGCCGTCAGCGTGCCGGTGATCGCCAGCGGAGGCGTCGGCAACCTCGACCATCTGGTCGCGGGCGTGGTCGAAGGCGGGGCGAGCGCGGTGCTGGCCGCCAGCATCTTCCACTTCGGCGAAGCGACGATTGCCGAGGCCCATGCCCGGCTGGCGGCGGCGGGATTGCCGGTTCGCGCGCACGCGTAAGAAAATGTCGTCAAGGGCTAGTCAGCACCGCGAGCCGCTGCAATAAACCCCCATGACAAGCAAGCTCCGCATCGCCGACCGCACGAACGACATTTTTCCCGTCCTTGGCTTCCTCACGGCCCTGGCGAGCTTTGCCATGCCGCTCAATCCCTGGGTGGTGGCGATCATCCTGGCCGGGGCGGTGATCGCGGCGGTCCACCATGCCGAAGTCATCGCGCACCGCGTCGGCGAGCCGTTCGGCACGCTGATCCTCGCGCTCGCGGTGACGGTGATCGAGGTCGGGCTGATCCTGACGCTGATGCAGGCCGAACCGGAAAAGGCGCAGACGCTGGCGCGCGACACGGTGTTCGCCGCGGTGATGGTGATCCTGAACCTGCTGATGGGTCTGTGCCTGCTCGCCGGGTCGCTTCGCCATCATGAACAGCGCTTCCAGCGCACGGGCATCGGCGCGGCGCTGGCGACGCTGACGGTGCTGACGATCGTGACGCTGGTGCTGCCCAATTTCACGCTCAGCGTGCCCGGTCCCTTCTATTCGGCGAACCAGCTCGGTTTCGTCGCGGCGGTGTCGCTGATCCTTTATGCGACCTTTGCGCTGGTGCAGACGGTGCGGCACCGCGACTATTTCCTTCCCGAGGGCGAGGCGCATGACGAACCCGACGCCCACGCCGCGCCGCCGACCGCGCAGCGCACGGCGATCTCGGGTGCGCTGCTGCTCGCCAGCCTGTTCGCGGTTGTGCTGCTCGCCAAGAATCTGTCGCCCGTGATCGGCGCGCTGCTGGCCGACTGGGGCGCGCCGCCCGCCGTGCTGGGTGTGCTGATCGCGGCGCTGATCCTCGCGCCGGAAGGGCTGGCGGCAGTGCGCGCGGCCAAGGCCGACCGCTTGCAGACCAGCCTCAACCTCGCGCTGGGTTCGGCGCTGGCGACGATCGGCCTGACCATTCCCGCGGTCGCCATCCTGTCGATCGTCACCGATCTGCCGATCAGCCTGGGGCTGGACGCCAAGTCGACGGTGCTGTTGTTCCTGTCGCTGATCGTCGCGTCGCAGACGCTGGCCAACGGGCGCACGACCGTGCTGCAAGGCACGATCCACCTGATGCTGTTCGCGGTCTATCTGTTCACGACCTTCGTACCCTGAACACGGCCCGACGGGATGGTTAACCGGCCGCTAACCAACATTGTGGCAGATTGAGCCTCGCAAGCCTCCGGGGGGACGGCTCCCCGGGCGCGATGCGGGAGCATGATCATGGCCACACGTTCGGGACCGGCCGCGGGCGACCTGTCCATTGCCGAGATCAAGGAATTCGCGGGCTTCCCGGCCGCGACGCAGCGTTATATCCGCCGCTCGCTGGACATCGGGCTGGAGCGCGAGGACGCGATCGCGCGCTGGTCGCGCGACATGGTCGAGGAAACGGCGATCCGCGTCCAGGCGCGCGTCTATGGCCGGCTCGGCGAGATTCGCGCGCATATTCCCGACGACAGCGGGCTGGACGCGCTCGAAGCCTTCATGGCGCCGCTGGTCGCGGTGTCGGCATTCGACTTGGGGCAGGACCGGCTGCCGGCCTTTGCGCCCTATCGTTTCCTGTACGAGCGGCTGCTGGGCGCGCATGTGCGGCCGTGGCTGCCGGGCGCTTTCTGTGCCGCCGCCTCGCTGCCGCACCTGCACCCCGACAAGCGCCGCGCGCTGCTGCAATCGATCAGCGAGGCCGCCGCCACCGCGCCCGGCTGGTCGGCGCGCGAGCCGAGCTTCTATCCCGAATGGGTCGACAAGATCGACGAGACGAAACCGGCGAACTGAAGAATCGCGGCTCACCCCCTCCCGCAAGCGGGAGGGGCAGCGAGACTTACGAGCTTGCTCGTTAGTCGCAGCGGGGTGGGCGAAACGCACCGCCGCTGGCCCACCCCCAACCCCTCCCGCTTGCGGGAGGGGAGCAAGGCGTTCTAGGTCAACACCTTGTAAAGGCCGAAGGCGCTGGTCGCCGTCAGCACCGTGCCGACGAGGATGAGCAGCAGCTTGGGCGAGAAACGCTTGGCCATGAAGGCGCCCAGCGGAGCCGCGAGCACGCCGCCGATCAGCAGGCCCAGCGTCGCCCCGGCGATGTCGTCCAGCCCCAGATGATAGATGAAGGTCGCCGATACCGCGAGCGTCAGGAAGAATTCGACGCTGTTGACGGTGCCGATGACCTTGCGCGGCTCCGCCCCCTGCACCAGCAGGTTGGAGGTGACGACCGGTCCCCAGCCGCCGCCGCCCGCCGCGTCGAGGAAGCCGCCGACAAGACCCAGCGGCGCGATCACTTTCGGCTTGCGGATCTTTGGCGGATAAAGCACCCCGCGCGCGAGCAGCCAGACGCCGACCGAGACCAGATAGGCAAGGACGAAAGGCTTCACATATTCGCTGTGCAGCGAACTCAGCAGATAGGCGCCCGTTATGCCGCCGATCAGGCCGGGGATCAGCAGGCGGAAGAACAGGCTCCATTCGATATTGCGGTGGAGCAGGTGGCTGATCCCCGACACTGCCGTCGTGAACACCTCGACGACATGGATGCGCGCCGAGGCCGTGGCCGGGGGCACGCCCATCACCGCGACGAGCAAGGTGTTGCAGATCACCCCGAATGCCATGCCGAGCGCGCCGTCGACGAGCTGCGCGGCAAAGCCGATCAGGATGAAGGGAAGGAGGGCGGTGGGGTCCAGCGCCGCAAGATCAAACATATCTTCATCCCAACTGTTTTAGTTGACAACTGGCTGCCGTCTTTTTTCGCGAAGCGCCAGCCTATTTTTTCTGCGCGCGGCGAAGATTATTGTTTTCGCGTCCGGGCGTGCGCCTCTTCGGTCCCGTGGCCGGTGACGTCATTCGGCAGATGGGCGCGTACATAATCGATGAAGGCGCGCAGTTTCGGCATCACTTGCTTGCGGCTGGGATAATAGAGGAACAGGCCGGATGTCGAGGCCGCATAGTCGGTCAGCACCAGTTCCAGCTCGCCTGCCTGCACCATCGCCTTGGCGACGGGTTCGGCCAGCATCCCGATCGCGATCCCGCTCCGCATCGCGACATTCGCCGCGGTCCAGTCGTTGACGATCACGGGTCCAGTGACGGGAATCTCGATTTCGCGATTCCCCTTTTCAAAGCTCCACGGCATCATCGCGCCCGTCGCGAGGCGAAAGCGGACGCAGCGATGGTCGCGCAGCTCCTCGGGCGTTTCGGGGCGGCCGTGGCGGTCGAGATAGGCCGGGGACGCCGCCGCGACGAAGCGGAAAGGGCCGGTCAGGCGGACCGCGATCACATCGGCGTCAAGCGATTCGCTCATCCGCACGCCCGCGTCGAATCCCCCGGCGCTCAGGTCCGACAGCGCGTCGTCGGCATAGATTTCCAGCTCGATCTCCGGATAGGTTTCGCAAAAGCCCGCGATGATCGGTTCGAACAGGGGCTGCACCGCGCCGCGCATCAGGTTGATGCGCAGCCGCCCCGCGGGCCGGTTGCCGAGGTTGCGCGCCGCCTCATAGGCGTCGGCGATCCCCGAATAGGCGGGCGCGGCGCGTTCGAGGAACATCTCGCCCGCCTGCGTCAGGCCGACGCTGCGCGTCGTGCGCATGAACAGCGGCGCGCCGATGCGCGCCTCCAGCGCCTTGATCGTCTGGCTGATCGCCGAAGGGGTCACGCCCAGATCGGCGGCGGCGGCGGAAAAGCTCCGCCTTTCCGCGACACGCAGGAAAGCCTCGATCCCGTCGAGCGCCCCATGGGGGATTGTTAAGTCCTGCTTCAAGGCACTTGCAGATTATATGGGATTATCGCATGGCGCAAGCGCGCCTAAATAGGTTGCACAACAAAACGAAAGGAATCCTTCCCATGTCCTATCAGCTCTCCTCTTTCCGCCGTTTCCCGACTGCTTTCGCCATCGTCGGCGCGTCGGCTCTCGCCTTTGCGGGGCTGATGGTTTCGACGGCGCCCGCCCATGCGCAGCAGAACAGCGATTATCGCTGCTCGGGTCTCGCCGAACAGGCCCATGTCGCCGCCAACGGCGTCGAAGGCAGCAAGCAGACCAGCGCCCGCCGCTTCGTCGCGACCGGCAAGAAGATGTGCGAAGCGGGCGATGAGCGTGCCGCCGCCAAGCAGTTCCGCGCCGCGCTGAAGGTCGCGGGCGTCGCGGAGGCCGAATCCGACGCGAAGATGGCGTCGCGCTGAATCCATTCCAAGGCCATAACACCAATCTCCGGTCCGTCCTCTCCCTCTCCCCCGACGGACATGACTTCAGGGCGGCACTCCAAAAGGGGCCGCCCTTTTTATTGCATCCCATCATTGCTTCGCTGCGCTCGCAATGACGCTTTGCTCTATGGCTGCGGCTGCGCTTCGATCGGCGTCCCATTAGCGATCGGCAGGCGCAGGTCGATGCGCGTGCCGTTCACTTCGGTGCTGATCACGGCCTGGCCGCCCTCGATGCCGACGCGCGTCGTCTCGCTAACGGGGATGGAGCCGATGTCGGGGACATCCTGCGGCTGCACGGGTCCCATGGGGTCGGACCGGCGCGGCGCTTCGCGGCGCGGCGGCGCCCGGCCAGTGGCGCCCAGCATGAAGTCGCGCCAGATGGCGGCGGGCAATCCGCCGCCCGTGATGCCCTTCAGCGGCGAATTGTCGTCGTTCCCGATCCATATGCCGACGACCAGCCCGTTCGCATAGCCGACGAACAGCGCGTCGCGGCTGTCCTGGCTGGTGCCGGTCTTGCCGTAATTGGCCTGCGGCAGCCGCGCCGCGCGGCCCGTGCCGCGATTGACCGCCGCGCGCAGCATCTGCTCGATCCCCTCATGCTCGCGCCGCGAAAAGCGATCCGGACCCCACAGCAGCCGCGCGAACCAGCCTTGCTCCTCCGCCTGGAAGGCGCGCGGGACCACGGGATAGCTGTCCGCCGCGACCGCGGCATAAGCGGCGGTGAGTTCCAGCAGCGTCATGCTCGACGTGCCGAGCGCCAGGCTGGGATCGTCCTTTTCCAGCGGCGCCGTCACGCCCAGATCGCGCGCCATGGCGATCACCTTGTCGTCGCCGATGTCGCGCAGCAGCCGCACGGCGGCGACATTGCTCGACGCGGCGAAGGCGTCCTCCAGCGTGATCGATTCCGAATAGGCGCCGCTCGCGTTGCGGGGGCGGTAGGAACCCGTCTCGATCGGCCGGTTGTCGATCCGGTCGTCCGGCCGCCACCCTTCGCGCAGCGCGGCGAGATAGACGAACAGTTTGAAGGTCGATCCGGGCTGGCGGCGCGCCTGCGTCGCGCGGTTGAAGGGCGAGGCGGCATAGTCGCGCCCGCCGACCATCGCGACGACGTCGCCGTTCGGCCGCATCGCGACAAGGGCGACTTGCGCCGTGCCCAGCTTCGCGCGGCTCGTCACGCGCCGCGCGATCGCCTGAAGCCGGGCGTCGAGCGTCGTGCGGATCGTCGCGCGCGAATAGCCCACGTCGCTGAGCTTGCGTGCCTCCGGCAGCGCCCAGTCGGCGAAATAGGTGCCGGTCGGCACGCTGTCGCGCGTCCGCACGTCGAGGCGCGGGGCCTTGATCGCCTTTGCCTCGGTCGCGGTCAGATACTGGTCGCGAACCATGGCGTTCAGCACCAGCCGCATCCGTTTTTCGGCGAGATCGGGGTTTTTCGTCGGCGCGAGGCGCGAGGGCGCCTGCACCAGCCCCGCCAGCATCGCCGCCTGCGCCGCCGTCAGCTTTTCGGGCTGGCGCTGGAAATAATGCAGCGACGCCGCGCGCAGGCCATAGGCATTGTCGCCGAAATAGGCGTTGGACAGATAGCGTTCGAGAATCTCGTCCTTGGTCAGCCACGCCTCCAGCCACAGCGCGATCAGCGCTTCGCGCGCCTTGCGGCCCAGCGTGCGCTTGGGCGTCAGGAAGGTGAATTTCGCGAGCTGCTGCGTGATCGTGCTGCCGCCCTGCGTGCGCCCGCCCGTGACGTTGCTCCATATGGCGCGGGCGATGCTGCGCGGGTCGATGCCCCAATGCGTGTAAAAACGCCGGTCCTCGATCGCCAGAAAGGCGCCCGTGACATGTTTCGGCAACTGCTTCGCCTGCACGGGCTTGTCAACGATCGCCCCCGTGCGCGCGATCGGCGTGCCGTCCGATGCGAGCAGCGTGATCTGCGGCGGCGCGATCGGCTCCAGCGACTTCGACAGCGGCGCCGTGATCGCGAGCCAGCCGACCAGCAGCAGGAACAGGATGCAGAAGAGGGCAAAGGCGCGTCCGGCGCGCCGCGTCCACTTGCGCAGCCGTGTCGGCGGCGGGGCGCTGTCGGGCAGACCGTCCGGCGCTGCGGCGGGCGGCGGCGCTGGGGGATAGGAATGGAAAAAGGCGGCCATGCTCGACCGCGTATTACACGGATAACACAGGCGGGGCAATTCCGCTGATGATTCTCAAGCCGCCGCCTGCACCTTACCCGGCCGCCGATGCGCGGCGATGCAACTCAGCACGCTGGCGACCACAGCCGCGAAGGCGGCCGTTTCCAGCAGCGTCGGCGCGCGCTGCTCCCACAGGAAGCCATAGAGCAAGGCGAACAGCGTCTCGAACAGGATCATCTGGCCGACCAGCGTCAGCGGCAGCAGGCGGCTCATCCGGTTCCACAGGGCGTTGCCCGCGATCGACGCCAGCAGCGCCAGCCCGATCGACACGCCCGCCAGCAAGGCCCAGTCGGCGGCGCCTTGCGACCAGCCGCCGATCAGCAGCGAGAGCGGGATCAGCAGCAGGCTTTGCGCGCCCGTGACCAGTCCCGTCAGCAGATTCCAGTCGTGCGCCGACACATCGTCCAGCCGAATCAGCCAGCGGCTGTTGCCGACCGCGAAGGCCGTCCACGACACCAGCGCCCCCACGGCGCAGAGCAGGCCGAGCAGCGGCGCCGCCGTCGCGGCGGCGGCAAGGTCGGTCACGGCCTGCCAGCCGATGCACAGCGCGCCCACCGCGCACAGCGCCAGCGAAGGCAGCAGCCGCGCGAGCGGCACGGCGCCGGTCTCGCGGCTGCCGATGATCGTGACCGCGACGGGCAGGAAGCCGATGACCAGCGACGTCATCGCGATGCCGCCCAGCTGCACGGCGCTGGCCAGCAGCAGATAATAGAGCGTGTTGCCCGCCAGCGCGAGCCAGCCGAGCGCCAGCCATTCGCGCCGCCCGATCCGCGGCGACAGCGCGCGCCAGCGCGGCACGATCAGCAGCGCGGCGATCAGGCCATAGGCGAGATAGCGTCCGATCGTCAGTTGCAGCGGCCCGAAAGCGCGCGCGATTTCGGGCGCCAGGAAGACGAGTCCCCACAGCGCGCCCGCCCCGGCTCCGCAGGCTATGCCGATTCGTCTCCTGTTCCGGTCTTCCATCCTGTCCGTCATCCGTCGGTTGCTGAACGCGGCGGGTCATATCATCATGTGGAAGAGCGATGCGCTCTTGATTGCGGCGATAAATGCAACAAAAACTCGGTCATGCCTCGTCCTTCCAGCTCTTCGCCGCGCGGTCTCGACCGATTCGACCGGGCGATCCTTCGTATCATTCAGACGGACAACCGGATGCCGCAGCGCCGGATCGCCGAAACGGTGAACCTGTCCGCCGCCGCCGTGCAGCGGCGCATCGCCGCGATGGAGGCGGCGGGCGTGATCGTCCGCAACGTCGCGCTGGTCGATCCCGACGCGGTCGCGCTGACCATCACCTCGGTCGTCGAGGTGCGGCTGCATGACGAACGCGTGGCGACGGTCGACGCGGCCAAGGCGCTGTTCCGCGACACGCCGGAAGTGCAGCAATGCTATTATGTGACGGGCGGGATCAGCTTCGTGCTGGTGATCGTGACGTCCGACATGCGCGCCTATGAGGCGCTGACGCGCCGCCTGTTCGCCGAGAATGCGTGCATCGAAAGCTATCGCTCGCTGATCGCGCTCGACCGCGTAAAGGTGGATACGAGCATCATCATTCCCTGAGGGAAGGAGAGGGACGGGCATTGTGAGCCGAATCGAAATCCTGATGACGGTGCCGATTTCCCAGACGGCGGGGAATGCGCTGGACGAGAGGTTCCTGGTTCACCGGCTGTGGGAACAGGCCGACCCGGCCGCCTTTCTGGCCGCCGCGGGTGGGCGCATTCGCGGTGCCGCGACCAGCACCGGTTTTGGGCGCGTCGGCCACGAATTGCTGGCGTTGCTGCCCCATCTGGAAATCGTCGCCAGCTTTGGTGTCGGTTATGACAATATCGACACGGCCGCCTGCGCGCGGCGCGGCGTCGTGGTGACGAACACGCCGGACGTCCTCGACGAAGAGGTCGCCGATCTGGCGCTGGGCCTGACGCTCGCCACGCTGCGGCGGATACCGCAGGCGGATCGTTTCGTGCGGGCCGGTCTTTGGGAAAAAGGCAGCTTTCCGCTCTCCCCGACGCTGCGGGGGCGCCATGTGGGCATCGTCGGACTCGGGCGGATCGGCAAGACGGTCGCGCGGCGGTTCGAGGGGTTCGGCGTCCCGATCGGCTATCATGGCCGGCACCGGCAAGAGGTGCCCTATGCCTATCATTCCGATTTGCGCGGGCTAGCCGAGGTGTCGGACCTGCTTGTCGTCTGCACGCCGGGCGGGTCGGAGACGCGGCGCATGATCGACGCCGCGCTGCTGGAGGCGCTGGGACCGCAGGGCGTGCTGATCAACGTCTCGCGCGGCAGCGTCGTCGATCAGGCCGCGCTGATCGCCGCCTTGCGGGCCGGAACGATATTGGCAGCGGGACTCGACGTGCTGGAGGATGAACCCCATGTTCCCGCCGCGCTGCTCGCGCTCGACAATGTGGTGGTGCTTCCGCATGTCGGTTCGCGTTCGCTGCACACGCGCAACGCGGCGGGGCGATTGGTCGCGGACAATCTCCTGTCCTGGTTCGCGGGGTCGGGACCGCTGACTCCGGTTGCGGAAACCCCGTTTCGCGGACCCGTCAGGGCGTCAGATCGAACAGGCTGAGCGATCCCGCGCGGATCTGCGGCACCAGCAGGCGGTCGCGCCGCGTGTCCAGCCCGATCGCGGCCGGAACCTCTATCCCTTCCGCCACGACGGTGGGAGCGCTGCCATCGGCCGGCACGCGATAGACGTTGCGGCCGAGCTGGCTCGCGACCAGCAGGCTGCCGTCCGGCGCAAGGACGATGCCGTCGAACTGGCCCGTGGGCAGCGTTTGTTCGCGCACGATATGCCCGTCCCTGTCCCGATAGACGAGGTTCACGCCGCGTCCGCCATGAACGATCAGGCCGTCGGCGGTCAGGGCGATCCCGTTCGGCCGTTCCAGCGCCGGGCTGCGCTCCGCAAAGCTGGTGACGCGGCCCGCGGCGTCGATCCGGTACAGCGCGCCGGCCTGTTCGCCCTGCCCGGAGTCGGTGACATAGACGGTGCCGTCGTCGGCGACGACCAGGTCGTTGAGGCGTAGCGCGCCGGGAATCTCAAAGCTCTTGCGCGGCGCGCCGGTCCGGCGGTCGAAGGTCCGCACGGTCCGGATATCCGCCACATACAGCAGATCGCCTTTCAGATAGATGCCGAGCGGCTGAATCAGCGTGACGCCCCCGACGCCTCCGGCGATCCACTTGAGCTGGGTGACCTTGCCGTCGGGAGCGACGCGGGAGATGAAGCCGTCATTGCCTTCGCCCGCGGGGCCGAGGTTGGAGACGACATAATCGTCGCGTTGCGCGTCATAGCGCGCCGCCTCCGACCCGTCGAAGCCGACGCCCGCGATCACTTGCGACGGCGGCGAGGGCGCGGCCCAGGCCGGACCCGATACGATAAGGGCCAGAAGGACGGCGCCTAGTCCAATATATGCTTTCATCCCGCGATTCTCCCGTTTTGAGGATAGACGCCTTTGCTGCTGCTTGCAAAAGTCAGCGCCTGCCGAAGCGATCGCGGCGCCGGCGCCCGCGGCGTCACATCGCAGGGTGCGCAGAGAAAGGCGCGTTCCAGCGCCATGCGGTCGATACCGTCGTCGGATGACGCGCTGGGGAATTTTTGCCGAAATCCTTCGATGGAGGCCGCCTGCTCCAGAATGCGGTCGCGGAAGCGCAAGGCCAGGGACCGCCGAATCGGCTGGCCCGCGACGATCTTGATCCAACTGTTCCAGCTGATGCCCAGACGCTGCATCATGTCGGCACTCGTGGCGGCCAGGGTGGCCAGATCGTCGACAATTTCCCGGTTGACGACGCACATACCGCGATGCTGCTGCACCATTCGCTTCTCTCCTCAATTCAGGCAGAAAAATGCCGTTTTCCCTGGGTCTTTTTCTCGGTCGCCATAAGCTCGGATAATCCTTTCCTATCACTTGCATACATTATTATCAATGTGTATGCATAATTGAACGGCGCGGCTCCGATCGAGTTCGGCAGGATTTTTGAGGAGATTTGAGGCGGATGCTACCTCTGGCTGGCTTAAGGGTGCTCGACGTTTCGCAGGTTATGGCTGGTCCGTTCTGCTGTATGCTGCTGGGCGACATGGGTGCGGACGTGATCAAGGTCGAACCGCCGCGCGTCGGGGATTCGTCGCGTCACTCCATGGGCTTTCGCCTGAAGGGAGAGGACAGCCCCGGCTTCCTGGCGCTCAATCGCAACAAGCGCAGCATCGTACTCGACCTGAAGGACGAAGCGGACCGGCAGGTCTTTCATGATCTGGTGCGCACGGCGGATATCGTCGTGGAAAATGGGCGCCCAGGCGTGGCGGCCCGCCTCGGCATGGATTATGAGACGCTGCGCGCGGTCAATCCCGCGATCATCTATGCCAGCATCTCCGGTTTCGGACAGACGGGTCCCTGGGCGCAGCGGCCCGGATACGACCTGATCGCGCAAGCCATGTCCGGCATCATGAGCGCAACCGGCCTTCCGGGGCAGGAACCCGTGAAGAACAGCACGCCGGTCGGCGACCTCGGGGCCGGGCTGTTCGCGGTCTATGGCATATTGAGCGCGGTCATCGCCCGGCAGACGAGCGGGGAGGGGCAATTCATCGACGCCTCGCTGCTGGAAGCCGCGCTGGGGCTGTCCATCTGGGAAACGACGGAATTGTGGGCGACGGGGCGTTCGCCGCGTCCGCTGGGCAGCGCGAACCGGATGTCGGCGCCCTATCAGGCCGTGGCCGCCAGCGATGGATATTTCGTCTTCGCGGCCGCGAACCAGAAATTATGGCTCGCGCTGACCGAAGTGATGGGACGGCAGGAGCTTCGCGACGATCCTCGTTTCATCGACAATAGCCAGCGGGTCGCGCATCATGAGGTGCTGATCGAGGCTCTGCGGCCGACCTTCCTGGAGCGCGACGTGGCGACATGGGTCGATCTGTTCCTGGAGGCGGGCGTCCCGGCGGGACCGATCCTGGATTATAGCCAGTCGCTTGCGAGCGATCATGCGCGGGCGCGCAACATGGTCCAGCAGATCGAGCATCCCGTCGAAGGGTCCTATAATGCGCTGGGCTTTGCCGTGAAACTGAGCGGTACGCCGCAACAAGTGCGCCGCCCCCCGCCGCTGCTGGGCGAACATAGCGCGGAAATCCGGGCCGAACTGCATGAGGGAAAACGCGCGGTGTCGCGCGGCGGCCGGTCATGAGCGAAGGCCGCGTTCGCTGCGACCGGCACGAGGGCGTCGCGCATATCCTGTTCGACAGGCCCGCCGCGCACAATGCGCTGACCAACGCCATGTGGCACGAACTGGCGGACCATTGCGGCATGATCGCCCGGGATGGGGATGTGCGTGTGGTGACGTTCCGGGGGGCGGGCGACAAGGCCTTCATTTCCGGCAACGACATCAGCGGCTTTCTGGATTTCGAGACCGGCGCCGACGGCGTCGCCTATGAACGCGAAGTGGGCGCCTGCGTCGACGCCGTCGAACAGCTTCCGCAGCCGACCATCGCGCTGGTGAACGGCTGGGCCGTGGGCGGCGGGCTGGCGATTTCGCTCGCCTGCGATTTCCGCATCGCCACGGCGCCGTCGCGCTTCGGCTCGCCGATCGCCCGCACGATCGGCAATTGCCTGTCGGCGAAAGGCTATGCGCGCATCCTGCGCCACGTCGGCCCGGCCGTCGCCAAGCGGATGCTGCTGTTGGGCGAGATGCTGACGGCGGAGGAGATGGCGGCGCTGGGGCTGATGCACGCCATCGTCGCGGCGGACGATCTGGGCGCGGCAGGGGACGCGCTGGCGGCGCGGATCAAGGACAATGCCCCGCTGACGATGCGCGCGACCAAGGAGGCTTTTCGCCGCCTTGCCTATGCCGATTTGCCGGATATGGATGACCTGATCGCGGGCGTTTACGGCAGCGGGGATTTCCAGCAGGCCGTGCGCAGCTTCATGGCCAAGGAAAAGCCCGTGTGGAAGGGCGAGTAAACCATGAGCGCATCCACCAGCGACGGAACCGGCGGACCGGGTGCGCCGCGCGTCGGGCTGTTCGTGACCTGCCTTGTCGACCTGATGCGACCCAGCATCGGCGACGCGGCGGTCAAGCTGCTGCGCGACGCGGGCTGCGTGGTCGAGGTGCCGCGACAGACCTGTTGCGGCCAGCCCGCCTATAACAGCGGCGACGTCGAGGATGCGCGCGCGCTGGCCCGCAACATGATCGCGGCGTTCGAGGGCTTCGACTATGTCGTCGCTCCGTCGGGTTCCTGTGCGGGCATGGCGAAGCTTCACTATGCCGAATTGTTCAGCACCGACGACCCGTGGCGCGCGCGCGCGCAATCGCTTGCCGGGCGGACGTTCGAGCTGGTCTCCTTTCTGGCCGATGTGCTGGGGACGGTGCCTGCCGCGCCGCCCCTCCATGCCCGCGTCACCTATCACGACAGCTGTTCGGGCCTGCGCGAACTCGGCATCGCCGCGCAGCCGCGCCGCCTGCTCGACGCCGTAGAAGGCGCCGCGCGCGTGGAGATGGAAGACGCCGAGGTCTGTTGCGGCTTCGGCGGCCTGTTCTGCACGAAATATGGCGAAATCTCGAACGAGATGGTCAGCCGTAAGGCGGAGGCGATCGTCGCCAGCGGTGCGGACATGGTGCTGGCGGGCGATCTGGGCTGCCTGCTCAACATCGCGGGCAAGCTCAAGCGGATCGAAGCGCCCGTGACGGTGCGCCATGTCGCGGAAGTGCTGGCGGGAATGACGGACGCCGTGCCGCCGATCGGGGACCCGCGGTGACGGGCGCGATCCGGTCGCGCGAGCCGTTCAACGCCCGCGTCCGGGCGGCGCTGGCCAACACGGTGCTGCAAGGCGCGTTGCGCAAGTTCAAGACCAATTTCGTCGTGCTGCGCGCGAACGCCGTCCGCGACCTGCCGGAGTTCGACGCGATCCGATCCCATGCGCGCGCGATGAAGGATCACACGCTGGCGCATATCGACCTGTATATCGACGCCTATGAGCAAAAGGTGCGGGACAGCGGCGGCCATGTTCATTTCGCGCCCGACGCGGCGGCGGCCCGCGCGCTGATCCTGGGTATCTGCCGCCGTCACGGCGCGCGGACGGTGACCAAGGGCAAGTCGATGGTTTCCGAAGAGATCGGGCTGGGCGCCTGGCTGGAGCAGCATGGCATCGAATCCGTCGAGACGGACCTGGGCGAATATATCATCCAGCTGCGCGGCGAGACGCCCTCGCATATCGTGGCGCCCGCCATCCATGTCACCAAGGACCAGATCGCGGACGATTTCCTGCGCGCGCACGAAACCTATCCGCCGTCGCGCGACCTTAGCGAGCCGCGCACCTTGCTGGCCGAGGCGCGGGAGGTGCTGCGCGAGAAGTTCGTGACGGCGGATGTCGGAATCACGGGCGCCAATTTCCTGATCGCGGAAACCGGCAGTTCGCTGATCGTCACCAACGAAGGCAATGGCGACCTGACCCAGACCTTGCCGCGCGTGCATATCGTCGTGGCCTCTTTCGAAAAGATCGTGCCGACGCTGAACGATGCGATGCAGCTCGTCCGCCTGTTGCCGCGGTCCGCGAACGGACAGGAAATGACAGTCTATACCAGCATTTCGACCGGGCCGCGCCGCGAAGGCGACCCGGACGGTCCGGACGAATATCATGTCGTGCTGCTCGACAACGGCCGCAGCGGGATGCTGGCCACCGATTTCCGCGAGGCGCTGCGCTGCATCCGCTGCGGTGCGTGCATGAATCACTGCCCCGTCTATCAGGCCGTGGGCGGTCATGCCTATGACGCGGTAGTCATTCTGGCCGAAGCCATTAAGAGGGGCGGTGCTGACAGGGAAAAAGTCCGTGATGCCATTGAAACCATCACGAATTTCCCGGGAACCGGCGGTATTTTTAATTTTTCACCGGCTGATCATAATGGACTTGACATAGATTCATTTGAAATGCTTACCGTTAAAGACGGAAAATTTGTTCCTTATAAGAAGTAGTGAATAGCCGGCAGTGAAAAGTGAATAGTGAAGAGA
>PHEM01000406.1 GCA_002842935.1 Alphaproteobacteria bacterium HGW-Alphaproteobacteria-13
GCTGGAGATCGCGGGAACGACGGCCGACGGCCTGACCGGTCCCGCCGTGGAGCTGGGCGAAGAGGCGTCGCAGGCGCTGGCCCTCGCCGTGCACGAGCTTGTCACCAACAGCATCAAATATGGCGCCTTGTCGGGTCAGGGGGCTTTGTCGGTCGACTGGCGGCAGGACGGCGGCGACATCGAACTCGCCTGGATCGAAAGCGACCTGGCGGCGACGCCGTGCATCGACGGCGAAAGTTTCGGCACGCGGTTCATCCGCTCGCTGATCGAGCGCCAATTGAAAGGCGCCTGGGTCCGCCGCGCCGAAGCCGACCGGCTGTCGATCACCATCCGCTGGCCCGCCCCGGACGCCGCCGCCGATTGACAAGCCCCGGTACGGCGGCAAGAGACGGGGCGACGAAGGGACCGGGCGAGGGGAGACGAACCGCCGATGAAGACGCTGCGCCCGACATCGTTCGACGTCGCCGAACGCGCCGGCGTGTCGCAGTCCACCGTGTCGCGGGCGCTGCGCGGCAGCCCCGGCGTCAATGCGGAAACCCGCGCCCGCGTCGCCGCCGCCGCGCGCGAACTCGGCTATGTCGTCGACCGCCACGCCTCGTCGCTGCGGCTCAAGAGCAGCGAGACGATCGCGCTCGTCACCATCTGCCGCCCCGGCGAGGATCGCAGCGCGATCAACCCCTTCTATTTCGCGCTGCTCGGCAGCATCGCCGCCGCGACCTCGGCGCGCGGTTTCAACCTGCTCGTCTCCTTCCAGGAAAGCGCCGCCAATTTCCGCGCCGACTTCGTCGCCTCGGGGCTGGCCGACGCGATGATCGTCATCGGTACGACCAGCAACCGCGCGGCGTGGGACTATTTCCGCGAGGCGCAGGTCTCGGGTCTCGATTTCGTCTGCTGGGGCAGCCCCGGCGCGCCCTTCCACTGGATGCGCAGCGACAATGAGCGCGGCGGACGCCTCGCCGCCGAACATTTCATCGCCGCGGGCCGCCGCCACCTTGCCTTCGTCGGGCCGCAGCGGTCGCCGCAGCGCCAGTTCGACGAGCGCCGCGACGGCTTCACCGCCGCACTCGCCGCGCATGGCATCGCGCCTGTCATCGCCGAACCGCCCGCCGGTCCCGACCGGCACGCACAGGGCGTTGCGGCGGCGCGCGACCTGCTTGCCCGCCATCCCGGCATCGACGCGATCTTCGCCGCCAGCGACATGCTCGCGCTCGGCGTGCTGCAAGGGCTTCGCGACATGGGACGCCGCGTGCCCGACGATGTCGCGCTGATCGGCTTCGACGGCATCCGCGCCGGGACGCTGGCCGACCCCGCGCTGACCACGCTGGAACCCGACATCGACGCCGCCGCCGAGGCGCTGGTGGCGATGGCGCTGGAGGATGACGGACACACGCGCAGCGGCACGCGCATCCCGGTCCGCCTCGCCGCGCGCGGGACGGCTTAATTTCCCCCTCCTAACCGTTACACACTGCCGCAAGGCGCCCGATGATCGTAACGAATCATTAGCGATAGTCGCGATAGGACGGCATCGCATTACGCGGGAAGTGCCTTGACGGGACAAATTTTCATATCGTTGCTCAATCCGGCGATCGGATTGCTGTTTGCCATCGCCTTCCTGCTGCTGTGGCTGAACCGGCGAGAGCGCTATGTCGCCTATGCGGCGATCGCCTATTTGTGGACGACGCTCGCCTTCCTGATCCTCGACGTGGGTCCCGCGCTGCCGATGCATGTGGAGCGCCTGCCCGCCAATATCGCGTTGCTGATGATGGGCATCTTCTATGCCGCCGCCTTCATCGGACGCTTCGCGCTGCCGATCCCCTGGCGCGCGATGACGGCGACGGCGGTGGTGTCGGCGGCCGTCTTCACCTGGTTCCTGTTCGTGGACCCGGACATAGGGGGCCGCATACAATCGATCAGCATCGGCACCGGGTTGATCGCGCTGATGATCGTCAAGGCGCTTTGGCGCGTCGAAAAGACGTCGCTGATCGACAAGGCGCTGTTCGCGATCGCGGCGCTGTCGGCGATCAACCTGATCTTCCGCCCCGCCATCATCCTGGCCTTCAGCGGCGATTTCTCCAGCTATGCGGAGTTTCAGCAGTCGATCTATTGGGCCACGGTCCAGCTCAACCAGGCGATCCTTTCGGTCGCCGCCGCGCTTTGCCTGATGGTCGCGGTCGCGCTCGACATCATCGCGGAGCTGCGCGAACAGGCGGACGGCGACAATCTGTCGGGCCTGCTCAACCGCCGCGGGTTCGAGGCGAAGGCGGGCGCGGCGCTGCGCCGCTGCGCCGACGAAGGACAGTCGGTCGCCTTGCTGATCGCCGATCTCGACCATTTCAAGCAAGTCAACGACGTCCACGGCCATGCGGTCGGCGACGCGATCATCGCCGCTTTCGGCACGCTGGTCCGCCGGACCGGTCCCGCGGACATGGTCGCGGGCCGGATCGGCGGCGAGGAATTCGCGCTGTTGCTGCCCGGCGCGAGCATCGACGCGGCGCGCCGTTTCGCCGACGCCGTCCGCACGGGGCTGGCCCCCGCCTGCGCCGACCGCATCCCGCCCGCGCTGACGCCGACCGCCAGCATCGGGCTTGCCGTCGGCTCTCCGACCGAGGGGCTATCGCAGCTTTTGCGGCAGGCGGACCAGGCGCTCTATGACGCAAAGCGCGCGGGCCGCAACAGCATCCGCAGCTTCAGCCCGGCGCCCATCTGGCTCGCCAACAGCGCCTGACCGGCGGACACTATCGACCGCCACCCC
>PHEM01000407.1 GCA_002842935.1 Alphaproteobacteria bacterium HGW-Alphaproteobacteria-13
TGCGCGATGCACACGCTCGCGGCGACCGGGGACATCCGTAAGGTCGCATTGTGGCTTGGCCATGCCAGCATACAGAGCACCGAGACCTACCTGCGGGCCGATCCCGAGGAGAAGCTGCAAATCCTCGCGGCTCACGGTGCCCCCGCCATCAAGCCCGGGCGCTTCAAGCCACCATCCGACGCCCTGATTACCATGCTTACCGACGTTCGAAGGCGAGCCTAGCCCGTCCCCGAACATTCCCCCTGACCCTCATATTATCTGGAGTGAAATCATGGAAAACCGAAGAAAACCTGCGCCTCCCGCCGCCACGCTCGACATAAACTGCGACTGCAAAGAATACGTGTAATGTTGAGCTCAACATTACACGTACTCGCGCGGTGAGAGGTCAAGTTCCAGTGCCTCGCGCTCGTCCGGATCGAGTTCGTTGAGCCGCCGATTGAGGATCGATTCCGCTGTGCTGACGAGTTGTACGACCACACTTTCGTCGATCGCCAGATGCGCGTCGATCGCGGGGTAGATCGATGGCAGCTTCAGCGAGAGAAGCACTTGGGCGAAGAAGCGCTGCTTGGTGCCTTCGAACCGGCTGCGCGCTGCCGCCTTGGCGCCGCTGTTGAGCGTCTTGTTCTCAAGCCCATCGACGATCCCGGTGAGCTCGAGCGCGGCTTCGAGGTTCTGATGGATGATCGTCCAGGCCTCGCAATAGGTGTCGTAGATCGCAATCTGCTCGAGGCTAAGGTCATGGCGGAGGATATCGTACTCAATCCCGGCAAAGCTCAGCGCCCGGGCGAGGTACAGTCCTGACGCCTTGAGGTCACGGGCAACCAGTTCCATTGCGGCAATGCCGCCGTCCCGAATCTCGCTGATAAACTGCTCGCGGTTGGCAAAGGCGGTGCCGGGGCCCCACAGCCCAAGCCGGACCGCATAGGCGAGGTTGTTGACGTCCGATGCGCCAGTCGCCGAGGCATAGAGCACCCGGGCGCGCGGCAGCGTATTCTGGAGCAGAACACCGGCGATGCCCTGAAGCGAGCCCTGCTTTTGGCCCAAGGCCCCTTCCCCGCCAGCAACGCCGCCCATTTCGTGGGCTTCGTCGAAGACGATGACGCCTTCGAAGTCTTCGCCAGCCCAGCGTACAATCTGGTCGAGCCGAGTATCCTCGACACGCGAGCTTCTGAGCGTTCCGTAGGGCACGAACAGGATGCCCTCGGGTGCGGTGATTTCCTCACCGATTTTCCAGCGCGAGAGCTCAAGGATATCCGACGGCAGCCCACCAATTGCGGTCCAGTCGCGCTGAGCGTCTTCGAGCAGAGGCGCGTTCTTAGAAATCCAGATGTGGCGGCGATTGCCCTTGAGCCACTGGTCGAGAATGCAGGCGGCGGCCTGCCTCCCCTTCCCCGCCCCGGTGCCATCGCCGAGGAAAAAGCCGGTACGGTAAAGCTGGCCATCCGGTTCCTCCTTGAGCGCGACTTCCCCAGATGGATGGGTGAAACGGCCATGCAAATCGCGCGACCAGGCCTCGCCGGCATAGATCACGGTTTCGAGCTGAGCGGCGGATAGCAGTCTTGCCGTCACGGTCCGTTCGGGCAAACTAGGCACGTAGCTGGGTTTCGGCGCGGCGATCGAAGCCATAGCGGCAGATTCGACGAGGTGCGTCGGGTGTTCGCCAGCTTCCGCGATCACAACGCGCGAGGGCCGGTAGTCGGCATAGACCCCGCGCTGCTCGCCCATCGCGGCAGGTTCGGCCAGCACTTCGTAGTCGACGGGGCGGACCTCATTGGTCTGTGCCGCCCGCACGACCACCGGCCGGGCTGGACCGGTCTTCACCGAGCGGAACAGGCTGAGCTTGGGTCGGGGTGCAGTTGATTGCGCCGGGTCACGCAATGGCGCTCGGGGCGGCACCGTTGGCAGCGCGGCGAAGAGTTCGCAAACCGAGCCGCGGTTGACGGTCGATACGCCCATCTCGCCTGGCACCTTGTCGATCACCAGCACGCGAACGGCGATACCGGAGCCGTGCTTGGCATAGCCGCCCTTGTCCAGACGGAGCGACAGGACGACCCGCGCGCCTTCGAGGGTGCGGCGGAAGGTTTCTTCGTACCTGGCCGAGGGGGAGAACCAGTCCGGCATGATCGCAACGATCCGGCCACCCGGCAGCAGATGGTCGAGCGCGGCCCTCAGGTGCCTGGCGGCGGTGTTCTGATCTTCCCCCCGTGATTGCGACACCGAGAACGGCGGGTTCATCAGGACGACGCTCGGCCGTTCTGTTCCTGAGAGCAGCGCGCTGAGTTTCGCACCGTCGTGGCGGTAGACCTTCGTTCCCGGAAACACGGCCGCAAGCAGGTCGGCGCGGGTTGGTTCGAGTTCGTTGAGCATCAGGTCCCTGACCGCGCCCTTGGCAAGCGAAGCGATGATCCCGGTGCCTGCGCTCGGTTCGAGCAAAATGTCATCGCTGGAGAGCCGCGCCAGATGAACGGCCAGACGGGCCAGCGCCGGCGGCGTCGAGAACTGCTGGAACTGGATCTGGCCTTCACTGCGCACCGTGTGGGTTGGCAACTCGCGGGAAAGTGCACCTAACGTGCTGATCGCCGCGCCGACGTCCATGCGACCAACCAGCTCGGGAATGGCTAGGGAGAGCGCGACTTCCAACGCTTCGAAACTGTCGCGTTGCTGCCAGGCACCTGCGGCGTCATTGCCGCCTACACTCTGGGTCATGGCTTCGCTCAAAGCAGCGCGGTCGATCGGAACAGCGTGGAGCAA
>PHEM01000408.1 GCA_002842935.1 Alphaproteobacteria bacterium HGW-Alphaproteobacteria-13
TTCGCATGGCCGTTCCCATAGCACTCACTTTTCGCGTTGCAAGACGACTCTCCCCCCTTGACCCGTGCGCGCTGCCCGTTCATCCCCCTCGCCCATGAGTGACGATGTCCGCGACAGCCTGATTCCCTATGACGAGATCGTGCAGGACGCGCTGCGCGCCGTGGTCGGCCGCGTGCTGTCGCAGGTCGAAGGCACGGACAGCCTGCCGGGCGAGCATCATTTCTATATCACGTTCAAGACGCAGGCGCCGGGCGTCGACATTCCCGCGCATCTGGTCGCCAAATTCCCCGACGAGATGACGATCGTGCTCCAGAATCGATTCTGGGACCTGACGGTCGCGGACGATCATTTCAGCGTCGGCCTGTCGTTCAACCAGACGCCGTCGATACTGGTCATCCCCTATGCGGCGATCACGGCCTTTGTCGATCCATCGGTCGATTTCGGCCTGCAATTCCAGGTCAGCGAAGAGAGTATCGCCGATCCCGAACCGCATGACGAGGCCGAAAACGACCGTCCCGACACCTCCGGCGAAGACGGATCCAACGTCGTGACCGTGGACTTCGGCAAGAAAAGGTAGCGCGGTGGCCGGAAACTGGCCGCCTTCGCGCTTCTGGCAATATTGGGCCCTTGCGGGGATGGTCGTGCTGACCGCCGCCTTCTGGTGGGGCGTCGAGGGCTATGCGTTGTTCCTGGGCGGCCATGCCCGCGATCCCATCGCCGACGGCCTGCTGCGCTTCAGCCTGCTGGTGCTGACGCCCGCGCTGCTGCTGGTCTGGCTGGCCGCCGCCTGGCTGCGCCGCCGCGTCGGCGAAACCGGCTATTGGCAATATCTGGGGCTGGTCGCGATGATCTGGACCGGGGCGATATTGGTCACAAGGATGTTGCTGGCATGACCAGGACGCGGATCGAAAGCGACAGCATCGGCGAGATCGCGGTTCCCGCCGCCGCCTATTGGGGCGCGCAGACCGAGCGCAGCCGCCATAATTTCGCCTTCCCCGCGCACGAGCGCATGCCGATGCCGATCGTCCACGCGCTGGCGCGGATCAAGGGCGCGGCGGCGCGCGTCAATCGCGCGCACGGCCTGGACCCCGCCATCGCCGATGCGATCGCCGCCGCCGCCGACGCCGTGGTCGCGGGCCGGCATGACGACCAGTTCCCGCTCGCCACATGGCAGACGGGCAGCGGCACGCAGTCGAACATGAACGCCAATGAAGTGATCGCGGGCATCGCCAACGAAGCGCTGACCGGCACGCGCGGCGGCAAGTCGCCCGTCCATCCCAACGACCATGTCAACATGGGCCAGTCGTCGAACGACAGCTTTCCGACCGCGCTGCATGTCGCCGTCGCGGTCGAGACGGCGGGGCGGCTGATCCCGGCCCTCCAGGACCTGACCGACGCGCTCGCGGTCAAGGCGGCGGCATGGACGGACGTCGTCAAGATCGGCCGCACCCATTTGCAGGATGCGACGCCGCTGACGCTGGGGCAGGAATTTTCGGGCTATGCCGCGCAGCTCGCGGCGGCGCGCGCGCGTATCGAAAGCGTGCTGGCGCGGGACGTCTGCAAGCTGGCGCAGGGCGGCACTGCGGTCGGCACCGGGCTGAACGCGCCCGCGGGGTTCGACAAGGCGATGGCCGCCGAACTCAGCCGCAGCACGGGCATCGCCCTTGAACCCGCCCCCAACAAGTTCGAGGCGCTGGCGTCGAACGACGCGCTGGTCGCCTTTTCCGGCACGCTCAACACGCTCGCCGTCGCGCTGACCAAGATCGCGAACGATATCCGCCTGCTCGGTTCCGGCCCGCGCGCGGGGCTTGGCGAGATCAACCTGCCCGCCAACGAGCCGGGCAGCTCGATCATGCCGGGCAAGGTCAACCCGACGCAGTGCGAGATGCTGACCATGGTCGCCGCGCAGGCGATCGGCAATCATCAGGCCGTGACGGTCGGCGGGATGCAGGGGCATCTGGAACTCAATGTGTTCAAGCCGCTGATCGGCGCCAATGTGCTGCGCTCGATCGAGTTGCTGGCGATCGGCATGGCGGGCTTCACCGAACATTGCGTCATCGGCATCGAGCCGAACTGCGCGCGCATCGACGCGCTGATGAACCAGTCGCTGATGCTGGTGACGGCGCTGGCGCCCGAAATCGGCTATGACCGGGCGGCGAAGATCGCCAAGCACGCGCACGAAACGGGATCGACGCTGCGTGAGGCCGCGCTGGCGCTCGGCTTTGTCGATGCCGCGACGTTCGACCGGCTGGTCGATCCGCGAACGATGCTGGGCGCGGAACCGGATGGGCGTGCCGCGAATTAAGGGGGGAGGAAGGAAATGAAGATGATGGGACGGATCGTCGGCGGCGTTCTCGGCAGCGTCATCGGACGCCAGAAGGGCAATCACCCGGTCGCGGGCGCGGCCATCGGCGCGGGGACCCTGTTCGTCGCGCGCCGCATGTTCCCGCAGCGCTATGCCGCGCTCGCCGCGACCGCCGCCGCCGCCTATCTCACCAAAAGATGGGCCGACCGCGCCGAACAGCGCCGCGCGGCGGAGGAAGCGCATCGGGCGGCGGCGAAACTGGCTGCCGCCGGCGGTGTCGATTCCTATGCGGGCGCCGGGCCGGATTCCGACGATTCGTCGTCCCCGACGATCCGATAGGGCATGATGATCTTGGAGCGGCGAGCCTTAAATCTGCGCCATGCTCTCTTCCGTTCGCCCTGAGCTTGTCGAAGGGCCGTTCTTTCCTT
>PHEM01000409.1 GCA_002842935.1 Alphaproteobacteria bacterium HGW-Alphaproteobacteria-13
AACACCGCCAGCGTCGCAGCGCTGGGCGCGGGCTATTCGCCGACCGCCTATGCCGTGGCGAAGGCGGGCGTGCTGCACTTGACCAAGGTCGCGGCGACCGACCTTGCGCAATATGGCATCCGCGTCAACGCGATCTGCCCCGGCTTCATCAACACCAACATCTTCACCGCGTCGCTGGAAGTCCCCGACGAAAGCAAGGACGCGGCCAAGGCGATCATCGCCGACATGAGCGCGCAGGCGCAGCCCGTCGCGCGCGGCGGGCAGCCGGAGGATATCGCCAATGCCGTCGCCTATCTGGCGAGCGAGGAGGCGAGTTTCATGACCGGCACGCACATGCTGGTCGACGGCGGACTGACGATCGGCGAGCGCAGCGCCTGGGACCCCGGAACGCCGGGTATGCTCGAAGCACTGACGGCGATGGAGGAAGCGGCGAAAGCCGGGGCGGCGTGACAGGAACCGCGACGCAGGCGCGGGCGGCGGCGCCATCCGAAAAGCTGCCGTTCCGGATCAAGCTCTCCCACGGCTTCGGCGCCGCCACCATGGGCGTGAAGGAAGCGGGGCTGACCACTTTCTTCATGATCTATTACAATCAGGTGCTCGGCTTCGACCCACGCCTCGTGTCGCTGGTGCTGATCGGCGCGATGCTGATCGACGCGCTGGTCGATCCGCTGATCGGCCGCCTGTCCGACGCGACGCGGACGCGGATCGGGCGGCGGCTGCCGTGGCTGTATGGCGCGGCGCTGCCGATGGCGATCGCCTGGGCGCTGCTGTGGGCGTCGCCCGACGTCATCGCCCGTTCGACGCCTGGCCTGGTCCTCAGCGTCGTCGCGGTGCGCATCCTGGTCTCCGCATGCGAGATTCCGTCCGTCTCGCTCGTCGCCGAACTGACCCGCGACTATGACGAGCGCACCACGCTGATGCGCTATCGTTTCCTGTTCGGCTGGCTCGGCGGGCTGTCGGCGACCGCCCTGGCCTATGGCTATTTCCTGAAGTCGGACGATCCGGCGAAGATCGGCCTGCTCGATCCGGCGGGCTATGCCGCCTTCGGCCTGTTCGGCGCGGCGCTGATCTTCGTCTCGACGCTCGGCTCGGCGGCGGGACAGCACCGGCGCATCCTGTCGCTGCCGCCGCCCCCGGCGAGAGCGCACGGTCCCTCGATGCTCGCAGAGATCGCGCTCGCCTTTCGCAACCCCGCCTTTGTCGCGCTGGCGAGCGGGGCGCTGTTCGTCGTCACCGGCTATGCGACGATGATCGCGTCGACCAATTATGTGATGCTCTATGTCTGGCGGCTGACCGACGCCCAGCTTGCCTGGTATCCGGCCAGCCTAGCCGTCGCGGTGTTCGGGGCCTTCGCCGCGGTGGGCCGGGCGCACCGCCGCCTTGGCAAGCGCGACACCGCCGTCGCAGCGGCGCTGTTCACGGGCGCGGTCGCCTTCCTTCCCTATGCGGCGCGCAACCTCGGCTGGTGGCCGGAGCTTGGCGGCTGGCCGTCGATGGCGCTGCTGTTCGCTTTCCTGACCATATCGCTGTTCGGGCTGGTCATCGCCCATATCTCCTGCTCGTCGATGGTCGCGGAGATCGTCGAGGCGCACGAAATCGACCATGGCACGCGGATCGAGGGCGTCTTCTTCGCCGGCTATCTGATGATCGTGAAGTTCGGGCAGGCACTGGGCATCTTCATCGTCGGCCAGCTCGTCGCCTTTGCCGGGCTGGGCGAGCGCATCCGGCCCGAGGATTGGCCCGCCGGCACGGCGGCCATGATGGCGTGGATATTCGCGGTGCTGATGATATTGATATTGATCATGGCCGCCGTGGGGCTGCGCCGCTACACGATCGATCGGGCCAGCCATGAAGCCCGGCTTGCCGCGCTCGCCCAGTCGAACGGCAAAGCGCGGGAGCCGTAACGGAAGATTGCGCACAGGCTCGCCCTCAGGCAATTTTCTGCGTGCCGGGACTTGGCAAACGGGGGCGAATCGGTCCAGAAGGTTTACGTGAACGTAAAGGGAAAGGAACGCTGAGATGGATTTCGACCTCACCGAGCGGCAGAAGCACTGGCAGGGCCGCGTGCGCGATTTCATCGAGCGGAAAGTCCGCCCCGCCGTTCCGGTCTATAGGGAGCAGGACGCCGCGGGCGACCGCTGGAAAGTCATCCCGGTCGTCGAGGACCTGAAGGCCGAGGCGAAGGCCGCGGGCATCTGGAACCTGTTCATGCCGCCGCGCAGCGCCGCGCACCACCATGTCGACGACAGCTTCGAGTTCGAGGGACCCGGCCTGACCAACCTCGAATATGCGCTGTGCGCCGAGGAGATGGGCCGCATCGGCTTTGCCAGCGAAGTGTTCAACTGCTCCGCGCCAGACACCGGCAATATGGAAGTGTTCCACCGCTATGGCACCGCCGCGCAGAAGGAGCGCTGGCTGAAGCCGCTGATGAACGGCGAAATCCGCTCCGCCTTCCTGATGACCGAGCCGCAGGTCGCCTCGTCCGACGCGACGAACATCGAGACGCGGATCGAACGCGACGGCGACGATTATGTCATCAACGGCGTCAAATGGTGGTCGTCGGGCGCGGGCGATCCGCGCTGCAAGGTCGCGATCGTCATGGGCAAGACCGATTTCGAGGCGAAGCGTCACGCGCAGCAGTCGATGCTGGCGGTGCCGATGGACGCGCCGGGCATCCCTATCCTGCGCCACCTGCCCGTCTTCGGCTATGACGACGCGCCGCACGGCCA
>PHEM01000410.1 GCA_002842935.1 Alphaproteobacteria bacterium HGW-Alphaproteobacteria-13
ATCATCTACGATACCCTGAAAAACGGATGGGTGTTCAGTGACTTCACAACCTTCAGCCGCAGTGAACCAACACTTGCTGCTGGACAATCATCATAGGAGCAAACAATGCAACAGCGAACACTGGGTCCCGGCCTGACGGTTTCCGCCATCGGGCTTGGCTGCATGGGGATGAGCGAGTTTTATGGCGCACGCGACGACGAGGAATCGCTGACGGTTCTACGGCGTGCGGCTGATCTCGGTATCGACTTCCTCGACACCGCCGACATGTATGGCCCGCACCACAATGAAGAGCTGATCGGCCGCTTCCTCGCCGAAAGCCGTGCTAAGTTGAAGATCGCCACCAAGTTCGGCATCGTGCGAAAACACGGCGAATATGCGCGCAGCATCAACAACAGCGCCGATTACATGCGGCGCGCGTGCGAAGCCTCGCTCAAGCGCCTTGGGGCCGAGTGCATCGACCTATATTATGTCCATCGCGTCGACCGCGAGCAGCCCATCGAAGAGACGATGGAAGGGCTGGCGACCCTGAAGCGTGAGGGAAAGATCAATCATATCGGGCTTTGCGAGGTCAGCGCCGAGACGCTGCGCCGCGCCCATGCCGTTCATCCGGTGACGGCGGTGCAAACCGAATACTCGCTCTGGACCCGCGATGTGGAGGCTGAAATCCTGCCGACCTGTCGCGAGTTGAGAATCGGCTTCGTCGCTTACTCGCCGCTCGGGCGGGGGTTCCTGACAGGCCGTTTTCAGGCTGGCGCGTCCTTCGAGGATGGCGATTTCCGCGCGAACCTGCCGCGCTTCGCGCCGGATAATGCCGCGATCAACGCGGCGCTGGTCGATATCGTGCGCGGAATCGCAACCGGGAAAGGCTGCACTCCGGCGCAAGTGGCGTTGGCCTGGCTGCTCGGCAAGGGCGACGACATCGTGCCGATCCCCGGCACCAAGCGGATCAAATATCTCGAAGAAAACGCCGCTGCTGCGTCCATCACGCTGAGCGCCCAAGAATCCGCCGTTCTCGAACAGGCTCTGTCCAGCCTGTCGGTTTCGGGCGAACGCTATACCGCCGAGGGCATGAAAGGCGTCAATGCGTGAGCACGGATATTGTCGTGCAGATGACCGGCACGGGCGGCGTTGAAAAGCTGGAGGCCGGGCATCGCCGATCGGAGTCGACAGGCCCCGGCATGGTTCGTGTCCGACACCACGCCATCGGGGTGAACTTCATCGACATCTATCATCGCATCGGGCTTTATCCCTTATCGATTCCAGCGGTGCCGGGCGTCGAGGGCGCAGGTGTGATCGAAGCCATCGGCGACGGGGTGACCGGCTTCGCCATCGGAGATCGAGTGGCCTATGCTGCTGCCCCGGTTGGAGCATATGCTCAAGCCCGTAATATTCCTGCCGCCCGCCTCATCCGGCTTCCCGATGACATCGCGTTTCGAGACGCCGCCGCGTCGATGCTGAAAGGGTTGACCGCCCATATGCTGCTCACGCGCACGCGGTCCGTTACGACCGGGGATATTCTGCTTGTGCATGGCGCTGCCGGTGGGTTGGGGTCAATCCTCGTGCGATGGGCGAAATATCTCGGCGCGACCGTTATCGGAACAGCAGGCTCGTGGGAGAAGGCGGAGATCGCGCTGGGCTATGGTGCGGATCAAGTCGTTGTTGGCCGGAATGCCGATCTGGTTTCCGAAGTGGCGTCCCTGACCGATGGTCGCGGCGTGGATTACACGATCGACGGCATCGGTGGTGATATGCTGACGAAAAGCCTTGCCTGCACGCGCCGCTTTGGAATGGTCGCGAGCATCGGCCAAGCCGCCGGACCTATCCCGCCGCTGGCGGTTGGAGAGATTGGTCCTGTCCGCTCACTCTCCCTCGCAAGGCCAAGCGTCATGGCCTACGCGGCCGATACGACCATCTATCCGCAAGCCGCAGCCGCCGTGCTGGAGGTGATGCGAAAGGGTATCGTTGCGGAGATCGGTGGCGAGTATCCGCTCGTAAACGCCCAACAGGCGCAGGCCGACCTTGAAGCAGGCAGAACCACCGGAAGCCTGTTGTTGGTCCCGTAGGTGGGCTGCAACGATGCAACGGCGTCCCCCAGCTATGATCAATCGACAAAGGCTGCAAACCAGCCTGATTGACTTCTCGCTGCCCGCGCGCAGCAAGCATTTCGATTTTCGGCGGGCGCTATCGCATGGCGGCGGCGTTCATGCCTTTCACGGCTTTCTCGAACCCCATGAGGATGATCTGATCGGCGGTTCGCAGCTTTCGGTTGTCGTCCATGAAAGCGAACCGTTCACGCTGGAATGGACGCAACCGGGCAGCGACCGCTTGATCGAGCGAAGAGTTGAGCCGGATATGCTCCATATCAACCCCGGCGACCGGCCGTTCCGCCAGCGGTGGACCAACCGGCCTCGCTTGACAGGCATCGCGCTCGACCGGAACCTTGTCGATCGCATCGGACAGGAATCGTTCGGCCGGACTAGTGACGATATTCAGACGGTAGTTGCCGCGAGTGACAAGCGGCTTCTCGCAATCATGCAGGTGGTGCGGGAAGAATTGGCGAGCGGGACCGGGAACGAAGGAGCCTTTGCCGAGCATCTTGGCATGGCGATGGCTGTCTTGCTGTTCCGGCACTGTCCGCCGTCAGCACCAATGGCACAGATTTGAGGTTGTGATTTAAGGAGGATTTGGGCTTCGTCGTAGTGACGAAGGAACGAAGATGAAGCCCAA
>PHEM01000411.1 GCA_002842935.1 Alphaproteobacteria bacterium HGW-Alphaproteobacteria-13
GTCGAGGGCGTCGGCGACGTCAATGTGTTCGGCGCGCCGCACGCGATGCGCATCTGGCTGAACCCGCAGCGGCTGGCCGCCGTATCGCTGATGCCCAGCGACGTGATCGCGGCGATTTCCGCCCAGAACAGCGAAGTCGCGGCGGGCGAGGTCGGCGGCCTGCCCGCGCCGCCGGGCCAAATGCTGAACGCCACCGTCACGGCCCAGTCGCGGATGCAGACGCCGGAGGAATTCGAGAATATCATCCTCAAGACGCTGCCCGACGGGTCGAGCGTGCGGATCAAGGACATCGCGCGCGTCGAGGTCGGGGCGGAAAATTATGCGACGGTCAACCGCATCAACGGCCATCCGGGCGTCGGCATGTCGATCTCGCTGTCGCCGGGTTCCGACGCGCTGGAAACCGCGGACCGCGTGAAGGCGCGGATGGAGGAACTGGCGGCCGATTTCCCCGACGGTCTCTCCTACAGCTATGCCAACGACGCCACGGCCTTCATCAAGCTGTCGGTGAGCGAAGTGCGCAAGTCGCTGTTCGAGGCGATCCTGCTCGTCATCCTCGTCATGTTCGTCTTCCTGCAAAGCTGGCGCGCGGTGATGATCCCGGCGATCGCGGTGCCGGTCGTGCTGCTCGGCACGTTCGCGGTCTTCTATATCGCGGGATTCACCATCAACACGCTGACATTGTTCGGCCTGACGCTGGCGATCGGCCTGCTGGTCGACGACGCGATCGTCGTGGTCGAGAATGTCGAGCGGCTGATGGAGGAAAATCCCGGCATGTCGGCGCGCGAGGCGACGATCCAGTCGATGAAGGAATTGCAGGTCGCGCTGGTCGCCATCGCGCTGGTGCTGTCGGCGGTGTTCCTGCCCATGGCCTTTTTCGGCGGATCGACGGGCGTCATCTATCGCCAATTCTCCATCACCATGGTGTCGGCGATGGCGCTGTCGGTGCTCGTCGCGCTGATCCTCAGCCCGGCGCTGACCTCGACGCTGCTGAAGCCGAAGAACCACGACGGCGACGGGGCGAACAGTCGCTTCCCACGCTTTCACGCCATGCTTCAGCGCGCGAAGGACGGTTTCAACACGCGTTTCGACCGCACCGTCGACCGCTATGTCGGCAGCGTGACCAAGGTGGTCGACCGCAAATGGCTGTTCCTCGCCATCTATGCCCTGTTCCTGATCCTGCTCGCGCTGCTGTTCCTGCGGCTGCCGAGCGGCTTCCTGCCCGGCGAGGACCAGGGGCGCGTGCAAGTGCAGTTCCGCCTGCCCGCCGGCGCGACGCAGGCGCGGACGCTGGAAGTGCGTGACATGGTCGAAAATTACCTGCGGACGGAAGAGGGGGCGAATATCGAGGCGCTGTTCCTGCTGGCGGGCGGCGGTCCCGGCGCCCAGGGGCAGAACACCGGCCAGGGCTTCGTCAACCTCGTCCACTGGGACAAGCGGCCCGGCAAGGAGAACAGCGCCGACGCGATCGCCGAACGCGCGCGCAAGGCGCTGTCGGGCATCCGCGACGCCCAGGTCTTTGCGATGGTGCCGGGCGCGGTGCGCGGGCTGGGCGATTCGTCGGGCTTCACCATGCAGCTCCAGAATCGCGGCGGCATGAGCCGCGAGCAATTCGCCGAGGCGCGCGACCGACTGCTCGCCATGGCCAATGACAATCCCCGGCTGACGTCCGTGCGCCTCAGCGACCTGCCCGACGTCGCGACGCTGAAGATCGACGTCGATCAGCAGCGGCTGAACGCCTATGGCCTGAGCAGCAGCGACGTGAACAGCACGCTGTCGGCGGCGTGGGGCGGGCGCTATGTCAACGACTTCATCGACAAGGGCCGCGTCAAGCGCGTCTATGTCCAGGGCGACGCGCCCTATCGTGCGAAGCCGGAGGATCTGGGCCAATGGTATGTCCGCTCGTCGGGCGGCGCGATGGCGCCCTTTTCCGCCTTTGCCAGGATGGACTGGACGACCACGCCCAGCAGCACCTCGCGCTTTCAGGGCGTGCCCGCCTTTGAAATCTCCGGCCAGCCCGCCCCCGGCACCAGCAGCGGCGAGGCGATGGACGAGATGGAGCGGATGGCCGCGCAGATTCCCGGCACCAGCGTCGCCTGGTCGGGCAGTTCCTTTCAGGAACGGCTGTCGTCGGGGCAAGCGCCGCTGCTCTATGGCCTGTCGCTGCTCGTCGTCTTCCTGTGCCTCGCGGCGCTTTACGAAAGCTGGTCGATCCCGTTCGCGGTGATGCTCGTCATCCCGCTGGGGCTGGTCGGCGCGGTGTTCGCCGTGACGCTGCGCGGGCTGGAAAACGACGTCTATCTCCAGATCGGGCTGCTCACGACGATGGGCCTGGCCGCGAAGAATGCGATCCTGATGATCGAATTCGCCGAACATGAGGAAAAGAAGGGCAAGCGCGTGATCGACGCGGCGGTCGAGGCGGCGCGCATCCGCCTGCGCCCGATCCTGATGACCAGCTTTGCCTTCATCTTCGGCGTGCTGCCGCTTGCCCTCGCGACGGGCGCGGGCGCGAACAGCCGCGTCGCCATCGGCACGTCGGTGATCGGCGGGATGCTGACGGCGGCGCTGCTCGCCATCTTCTTCATCCCGTTGTTCTTCGTGCTCGTCCGCCGCGGCGTGCGCGACGGGCTGGCCGCGCTGCGCCAGCGCTTCGGCAAGGGCGGCGGCACCAGCGAAGCGGAAGTCCCGGCATGACGCGCGCGCGCCTGTTTCCCGCCGCCCT
>PHEM01000024.1 GCA_002842935.1 Alphaproteobacteria bacterium HGW-Alphaproteobacteria-13
GACTCCGCGCAGGCTGTCCCTGCCGCTACGGCTTCTTCCTTGCCTTTCGCCTTTCGTTGGTCAAGGTCCATCGAGGCAAACTTGCCTTTCATACGATTGTGACGCACTCTCCGCCGCGCAGAGCGCAGGAGGGGTCGGGGCGATGCGGACATATCTGGTGGTGATCGACGACAGCCCGGAATCGTCGCTCGCGCTGCGCTTCGCGGCGCGGCGCGCGGCGCGGACGGGGGGCGGCGTCGCGGTTCTCGCGATCATTCCGCCGCAGGACTTCCTTGCCTTCGGCGGCGTACAGGCGACCATCGAGGCCGAGGCGCGCGAACATGCCGAACAACTCGTCGCCGCGGCGGCCGAAGCCGTGATGCAGGAAGCCAATGTCACGCCGCAAATCCTGATCCGGTCGGGCAAGCCCGCCGAAGTCGTACGCGAAATGATCGGCGACAGCGGCGAAATCGCCGCGCTGGTGCTCGCCACGGCGGCGAGCGGGGCGCCCGGACCGCTGGTCGCGCATTTCACGGGGCATGACGCAGGCAAGCTGCCCTGCCCCGTGATGCTGGTGCCGGGCGGCATCGACATCACGCGGCTGGATGCGTTGAGCTAGGACTGGCCTAGCGCAGTTTCTTCGCGCTCTGGTCCACCGGCACGAGCGGCAACAGCACGCCGCTGGGGGTGCCGGGTCCCTGCAGGATCGTCACGTCCTGCTTCCGGTAATCCTCGGGCTTCGCCAGGAAGATGTTGGGAACGAAGGTCTGCGGATTGCGATCGTAAAGCGGGAAAAGACTCGACTGGATCTGCACCATGATCCGGTGCCCCGGCTGGAACACATGGTTCACGGTGGGCAGGCGGAAGCGATAATTCTGAGTGACGCCCGCGGGGACCGCTTTCGGCTCGGCAAAGCTCTCGCGATAGCGGCCGCGGAATATGTCGAGGCTGATGGGCAGCTGATAGCCGCCCAATTCGGGCTTGCGCGCATATTGCGCGGGATAGACGTCGATCAGCTTGACGACGAAATCGACGTCCGAACCGCTGATCTGGGCGAAGAGATTGGCGATCGGGGCGCCCGACACGCGGACGGGTTCGGTCAGCACCTCGGTCTGGAAGGTCAGCACGTCGGGGCGGCCATCGGCATGGCGCTGATCGCTGACCAGCCAGTCGGCCCAGCGCCCGTCGCGGAAATTCACGGGGCGCGGCAGATGCGGAACGGGCTTTGCAGGATCGGAGACATAGCTGATGCCGCCCGCCGACGGCGCATCAAAGCCCAGCTTGCCGTCAGGCCCGGCATAGATGGGGGTGAGCGGCGCCGCGCAGCCGCTTTCGCACGCGAGCGGCCAGTCCGTGAAGCGATCCCAGCGATTCTCGCCGGTGTTATAAATGGCCGCCGCCGGCAGCCGCGCATCCGGCCCGTCCTTCAGATATTGGTTGAAGAGGGGCAGGACCATTTCCTCGCGAAACTGCTCGGCCGTGTCGCCATCCCACTGAAACGGTCCCAGCGACCGCCCTTCGCGATTGATCTGGCTGTGGCGCCAGGGTCCCATGACGAGGAAATTATTCCCCGTCTTGCCTTTGGCCTTCAGCGCTTCCCAGGCCATGATCGCGCCGTACATATCCTCCTGGTCCCAAAGACCCTGTTCCCACAGCGTCGGGACGTTCGAGGGGTTGGCGGCGACCAGCTTGTCCAGCGCCTGCTGCTGCCAAAAGCTGTCATAGGCCGAATGCTTCAGCAGCTTCTGCCAGAAGGGCAACTGGTCGTAACCGACCTTCTTCGCCCAATCGTTCGCGGAACCCGTGCGGAAATTGTCATAATCGTCATAGCCGCCGGTCGAAGGCACGCGGCCTTCCGCCTTATAGCCCGTCTGACCGCCGATCCACGCGATGTTGGCGAGCCGGAAGGCGCCGTAATGGAACCAGTCGTCGCCCATCCAGCCATCGACCATCGGGCTTTCCGGCGCCGCGACCTTCAGCGCCGGGTGCGGATTGAGCAGCGCCATGACGACGGTGAAGCCTTCATAGGACGACCCGATCATGCCGACGCGCCCATTGGATTCGGGCAGGTTCTTCCGGTTCACCAGCCAATCGATCGTGTCCCAGGCGTCGGTGGTATGATCGACCTTGGTCGGATTGAGCGGGCCGATCGGCGGCCGATTGACGATATAGTCGCCTTCCGACCCATATTTGCCGCGAACGTCCTGATAGACGCGGATATAGCCGTCCTTGACGAAAATCTCGTCCGACAGCGGCAGCGTCGCCAACATGCTGGGGCTGTCCATGCGATTGGCGCGCCCCTTGGCGTTATAGGGCGTCCGCGTCAGCACGATCGGCGCATCCTTGGCGCCCTTGGGCACGACGATGACGGTATAGAGCTTCGTCCCGTCGCGCATGGGGACCATCACCACCCGCTTGTCATAATCCGCGTCATTGTCGGGGATGGTGAAGTTGGCGGGGATATCGCTCGCGACATAGCTCGACCGGGGCGCGGTTTCGGCCACGCCGGGAACCGATGCGCCAACGAAAGCCGCCGTCGCCAGCGTGGCGAAAAGAACAGACCGGATCATGCAACCCCCTTTTTTATCGCAATGATTTTCTTATTGGCGCAGCGGTCGGTGCAATGCAACCGCCCGATCAGCGCCGCCGCCCTTGATGGCGGATGTTGGCGGGGCGGCCGCGCTTGCCGACGATGGGCTTGCCTTTGCCGTCCCGGCGCGGCGGGCGCTTCACCGGCAGGCTGCCGTCCGCGTCGGGCAGTTCGAAGCGCAGCGCGCCGCTGATCGGGTTGGCGTCCACCAGCCGCAGGTCGAGCCGCTGGCCGACGCTGTAGCTGACGCGCCCATGCTCGCTGTCGAGCGTCCGCGCCGCCTCGTCATAGAAGAAGCGCTCGCTGCCCAGCGTCGAGACCGGCACCAGCCCGTCGCCGCCCAGCCCATCGACGGTCGCGAAGAAGCCGAAGGGCTGCACGCCCGTGATGCGCGCGGGCACGACTTCGCCGACTCGCGTCGCCAGCCAGGCGGCGACATAGCGGTCGATCGTCTCGCGCTCCGCCTCCATCGCCCGGCGTTCGAGGGCGCTGATCGCCTCGCCGATGCGCGACAGCCCCTTGGCGTCGGCTTCGCCGAGACCTGTGCGCGGCGGAAGTCCCTTCGCCTTCCCCGGCACTTCCAGTCGCCAGGCATCGACCAGCGCGCGGTGGACGATCAGGTCGGCGTAGCGGCGGATCGGCGAGGTGAAATGCGCGTATGAGCCAAGCGCGAGGCCGAAATGCCCCGCATTGGCGGGTCCGTAATAGGCCTGCGTCTGACTGCGCAGGATCGCCTCCATAATCTCCGGCAGGCGGTCATCACCGGAAAAGCCGTCGATCAGCCGGTTGAACACGGCGGGCGTGATGACTTGCCCCAGTGCGAAACTCTGGTCGAAGGTGTCGAGATAATCCATGAGGCTGACGAGCTTCTCGCGGCTCGGCGGT
The DNA here is from genome assembly GCA_002842935.1 of Alphaproteobacteria bacterium HGW-Alphaproteobacteria-13. Taxonomy (GTDB): domain Bacteria; phylum Pseudomonadota; class Alphaproteobacteria; order Sphingomonadales; family Sphingomonadaceae; genus Sphingopyxis. Next base: position 3,455 of record PHEM01000024.1, read on the forward strand.
TCGTGGATGCGGTACATGACCGGCGACTTCTTCGCCTCCAGCGCCTTGGCGGCGGCGACGTTGGCGGCGATCATATAATCCTCGATCAGCCGGTGCGCGTCGAGCCGGTCGCGCACGCGGATTTCGGCGATGCCGCCCTTCTCGTCGAGGATCACCTGCCGTTCGGGCAAGTCGAGGTCGAGCGGCGCGCGCGCGTCCCGGGCCTTGGCGAGCAGGCGCCAGCAACCCCAGAGATTCTGGAGGGCAGGCAGGACGTCCGCGTCCCAGCCCTCGTCCGGCGCGTCGGCGTCATGCGCCGCCTGCGCGCGCTCATAGGCGATATTCGCGCGCAGCCGCACCAGCGCGCGGGCGAAGCGCCATGACGTCACCTTGCCGTGCCTGTCCACGACCAGATGGCACGCCATCGCCGCACGGTCCTCGTTCGCCTTCAGCGAGCAGACGCCCGCCGACAGCGCCTCCGGCAGCATCGGCACGACGCGGTCGGGGAAATAGACGCTGTTGCCGCGCCGCCGCGCCTCGCGGTCGAGCGCGCCATCGGCGCGGACATAATAGCTGACGTCGGCGATCGCGACGATCGCGCGCCAGCCGCCCTTGTTCGCCGCATCCTCGTCGGGCGCGGCCCAGATGGCGTCGTCATAGTCGCGCGCGTCGACGGGATCGATGGCGACGATCGGCAGATCGCGCAAATCCTCGCGGCCGTCCACCGTCAGCGGCAGTTTCGCGGCGCGTTCGGCCTCCGCCAGCGTCTCCTCACCAAAGACATGCGGGATTTCATGCTTGGCGATCGCGATCATGCTCAGCGAGCGCGGCGCGAAGGGATCGCCGATGCGGTCGATCACCTTGGCCTTCGTCGCGGGGCCGCGCCCCGACAGTTCGGCACGGACAAGGTCGCCGATCGCGGCGTCGCCCATGTCGGCGACGGCGAAATCGAAGCGCGCGCGCTTGTCGGCGGGACGCAGCCAGGTCATCGGCTTGCCGCCCGGACCGGTGTCGGAGACGAGCACGGCGATGATGCTTTCGCCGCCCGCTTGCAGCCGCTTCATCGGGTGCGCGACATGGCCGCTGCCGCGCTCCTCGGTGCGGGCGAGGATGCGGTCGCCGATGCCAAGGGCGCCCCGGCGACCCTTCTCCATCACGCGCAGGCGCGGCGGCGGGCCGGAGCCTTCCCAGCGCTCGGGCACCGCCCACACCGCATCGCCCTCGACCGCCGCGACGCGCAGCACGGTGACGCGCGGCAGCCCGCCATGCTTGTGGAAGGCCCGCCCCGGCGCCATGTCGACGAGACCTTCGTCGGTCATGTCCTTGAGCAGTGCCTTGAGCGCGATCTTGTCGGTCCCGCGCAGCGCGAAATGCTTGGCGATCTCCCGCTTGCCGATCGCGCCGGGACTGTCCTCGATGAAGCGGAGGATTTGCTCGCGGGAGGGCAGTCCGGGTTGCGGTTTGGGCTTTTTCATCACCGGCAGTCTAGCGGGTTCACGCGAAGACGCGAAGACGCGAAGAAGATGGTTCGGGCCGACAGGCCCTTTATTCTTATATCCGACGGTGCGGCATAGCGCGGCGTCAAGAAGAAAAGGCGCTTCGCGGCAGGCACAACCTCTTCGCGCCTTCGCGTCTTCGCGTGAAACAAATCAATAGGTCCGCCCGATCAGCACCCGCTCCACCGCAGGCTCTCCGGTGAAGAAGCAGGCGCCGTCGGCGGGCGCGGCGTCGAGGGGGGTGTTGCGCATCGTCAGCTTGAGCGCCTTGAGCTGCTCGACGATCCCGTCGAGCACCGCGCCAGTCGGGCGCGACCATTGCACCTCGACCCAGCCGACGAACTTGTCGTCGCCGCCGAAATGCGCGGCAAGGTCGGTGACGTCGCGGCGGATGTTCGAATGCAGCCGCTCCTTCGCCTCGGCATGAAGGCTCGCCTGTATGTCTTCGAGCATCGCCACGGCGCCCGCGACGAAATCGCCCTTCGCGACGAAGGCCGTATTCAGCTTTCCGCTCTCCTGATAGAGCCGGTCGCGGCGGATCACCGCGACATTGCCGCCGGCGACGTCGCGCGGGCCGATTTCGAGGATGATCGGCGCGCCCTTCTTGACCCAGCCCCAGCGCTTCGCCTGCGCCTTGTTCGCGCTCGCGTCGAGCAGCACGCGGACAGGCTCGCGGAAGGCGTCGAGCGCCTTCAGTTCGGTTTCGAGCGCACGGCAATAATCGAGGATCGCCGCATCCTCGTCATTGTCGCGCAGCATCGGCACGATGACGATCTGGTGCGGCGCGATGCGCGGCGGACAGCGCAGCCCGTCGTCGTCGCCGTGCGTCATGATGACGCCGCCGATCATGCGCGTCGAGGTGCCCCAACTCGTCGTGTGACACAGGCTGTGGCCGCCGTCCTTGTCCTGATAGCGGATGTTCGCCGCCTCAGCGAAACCCGTGCCCAGATAATGCGACGTTCCGGCTTGCAGCGCCTTGCCGTCCTGCATCATCGCCTCGATCGAATAGGTCGCGACGGCGCCGGGGAAGCGCTCATTCTCCGGCTTCTCGCCCGCGATCACCGGCATGGCGAGCACCTCCTCGGCAAAGGCGCGATACATTTCCAGCGCGCGCAGCGTCTCCGCCATCGCGTCGTCGCGGGTCGCGTGCGCGGTATGGCCTTCCTGCCACAGGAATTCGCTGGTGCGCAGGAACATGCGCGTGCGCATCTCCCACCGCACGACATTCGCCCACTGGTTGACCATCAGCGGCAGGTCGCGCCAGCTTTGCACCCAGCGGCTCATCGCCGACCCGATCACCGTCTCCGACGTCGGGCGGACAATCAGCGGCTCTTCCAGCTTCGCCTCGGGATCGGGGACCAGCTTGCCGTTGCCGTCGGCGATCAGGCGGTGGTGCGTGACGACCGCCATTTCCTTTGCGAAGCCGTCGACATGATCGGCCTCCGCCTCGAAGAAGGACAGCGGGATGAACAGCGGGAAATAGCAATTCTGGACGCCCGCATCCTTGATCGCCGCGTCCATCACTTTCTGGATGCGTTCCCAGATGCCATAGCCCCACGGCTTGATGACCATGCAGCCGCGCACGCCCGATTCCTCGGCGAGTTCGGCTTCGGCGATGACATGCTGATACCAGGCCGCGAAATCGGCCTGCCGTGTTACGCTCAGCGCATGTTTGATCATGAGGGTCCGGTTTCCGCTGGTCGGTTATTATTTCTTTTTCGCGAGCGCGGCCTTCAATTCGGCCACTTCGCCTTTCAGCGCCGCGATCTCCGCATCCTTGGCCTTGGTGGCCGCCGCGCCCGGCATGAACGCCCCCGCCGCCTGCTGGAACATCTCGTAATTGCGGCGCGCCATTTCGGCGAGCGGGTTCGTCCCCAGCGCGCCCTCGAACGCCGCGCGGACGTCCTGCTGATTCTTGCGGAACGCCGCCATCGAGGCTTCGAGATATTGCGGCACCATCGCCTGCATCTTGTCGCCGTACATGCCGATCAGTTCGCGCAGGAAGGGTACGGGCAGCAGCGTCTCGCCGCGCGTTTCGGTGTCCATGATGATCTGGGTGAGGACATTGTGGGTGATGTCCTCTCCGCTCTTGGCATCGACGACGCGGAACTCGCGCCCCTCGCGCACCATCGCGCCCAGATCGTCGAGCGTGATGTAGCAGCTCCGCTCCGTGTCATAGAGGCGGCGGTTCGCATATTTCTTGATCGTGACGGCGCCGCCGTCACTCGGAGATTTTGAGGCTCGTGCCATCGGCTAGGTCCTGTGAGAGAGTTTCCGACGCCTAGCATCTTATCTGGGTGCACTGCAACATCGCTATTGCCAGCGCCGCTCGAAGCGGCTGCCGAGTCCCGTCAGCAGTTCATATTGCGACAGGCCGGTCGCGGAGGAGGCGGCGGGCAGATCATAGTCGATCGCCAGGCAGTCGCCTTCGCCCAGCCCCTCCGCGCCGCCGGCGTCGAAGGCCGCAAGGTCCATCGATACGCGCCCGACAAGCGGCAGGCGCCGCCCCTGCCACCGTGCCGCGCCATGTCCGGCATGACAGCGCAGATAGCCGTCGGCATAGCCCAGATTGACGATCGCGATCCGGCTGGCCGCGGGCGCGGTCCAGGCCGCACCATAGCCGACGCTTTCGCCCGCGGGCACGTCGCATATTTGCAGCACGCGCGCCTCCGGGAAAGCGACCCCGGCGATATACCCCTCGGCCTCCGGACGCGGGATGCCGCCGTAAAGGGCGATGCCCGGCCGCGTCAGGTCAAAGCGATAATCCGCGCCCAGACAGATGCCCGCGCTGTTGGCGAGACTGTAGCGTCGCGCCGCAACACGCCCGCGAAGCGCGCGGAACGCCGCAAGCTGCCGCCCGTTCTGCGCGCTGTCCTCGTCGGCGGAGGCGAGGTGGCTGAGCAAGGTGTCGACCGCCAGCCCGTCGAGCGCGCCCGCCATCGCCTCCTCGGCGCGCAGGCCCAGCCGGTTCATGCCGGTATCGACCATCACGTCGCACGGCCGCCCCTCGCCCGCCTCGCGCCAGCGCCGCACTTGCGCGATGCCATTCAGCACCGGACGCGCGGGCAATGTGCGCGCGGCAACCATGTCGCTTTCGCCGACGCCGTGCAGCACCGACAGCGCGGTCCCTTGCGGCAGCGGCATCAGCGCCGCCGCTTCGGCCCAGGTGGCGACAAAGAAGTCGCGGCACCCCGCCTCCGCCAGACGGCGCATCACCGCGCGCGCGCCCAGTCCATAGCCGTCGGCCTTGATCGCGGCTCCGCACGCCGCCGCCCCGCTCGCGCGCGCCAGCCAGCGCCAGTTGGCGACCAGCGCGGCGGAATCGAGGCGAAGGCGAAGCGGCGCGGCGATATCGATCATCGGCGCGCGCCTAGGACCTCTTCTTGTCCCACTCCCCCGGCACGGGTTCCCGCAACAGGAAGAGCGCGACGAGGAAGGCGACCAGCACCACGCCCCATGTGTACCACAGCCCCGCATAGGCATCGCCGGTCTTGGCGACGATGAACAGCGCGATCAGCGGCTGGAACCCGCCGAAATAGCCCGTGCCGAGATGATAGGGGATCGACAGCGAGGAATAGCGGACATGCGGCGGAAACATCTCCGACAACAGCGCCGCGACAGGACCATAGGTAAAGCCCGACAGCGCGCATAGTCCCAGCAGCGCCGCCATGATGACGGCGATGCCGAACGCGCCCGGCACCTGCTTTTCGAAATCATAGCCCATCGCCTCGAGCGCGGGCTTCAGCACCGCCGGGTCCTCTCCCGCGACTTCGCGGTCGCCGATCGTGATCCTGACACTGTCGAAACCGCCGCCGCCCGCGACGATGCGATAGGGAACGCCCAGCGCCGTCAACTCGCCCAGCGCGCGCCCGCAGGCGGTTTCCTGGCTTTGCGCAAAGGGGTCGAAGCTGCACTGCGACCCGGCGACGACGACGGGCGCGCGCTCCGCCGCCGCGCTCAGCCCCGGATTGCCGACGCTGCCGATCAGCCAGAACAGCGGGAACAGCAGCAGCAGCGTCGCGGCATAGCCCCAGACGATCGGCTTCTTGCGCCCGATGCGATCCGAAATCTGCCCGGCCCACAGGAAAAAGCCCATGCCGATCGCGGCGGAGACGCCGACGATGATCTCGGCCGCCGTATCCTCGATCTTCATCGGGCCTTTCAGGAAGGACAGCCCCGTGAACATCGCCGTGTACCAGATCACCGTCAGCCCGGCGGCGATACCGAACAGCGCGACGAAGATGCGCAGCAGGTTGCCGGGATAGGTGAAACTTTCCTTCAGTGGATTGCGCGCCAGCTCGCCTTCGGCCTTCATCGCCTGGAACACCGGGCTTTCGGACAGTTTGAGGCGCATCCACAGCGAAATGGCGAGCAGCAGCAGCGACAGCAGGAAGGGCACGCGCCAGCCCCAGCTTTCCCACAGCGCGTCCGACATCACCGCCTTGCACCCCAGCACGACGATCAGGCTGAGGACGAAGCCGCCGACGACGCTCGCCTGGATGAAGCTGGTATAGAAACCGCGCCTGCCGGGCGGCGAATGTTCGGCGACATAGACCGCCGCCCCGCCATATTCGCCGCCGAGCGCCAGCCCCTGAAGAATGCGCAGGAAAATGACGATGACGGGGGCCGCGAAGCCGATCGTCGCGGCGGAGGGGATCATGCCGACCCCGGCCGTCGCGACGCCCATCAGCGTCACGGTGATCAGGAAGGTATATTTGCGCCCCAGCCGGTCGCCGAGAAAGCCGAACAGCACCGCGCCGAGCGGACGAAAGCCGAAACCGACCGCAAAGCCGATCCAGACCAGCAGCACTTCCAGCGTCGCATTGTCGCTGGGGAAAAAGGTCTTGCCGATGATCGCGGCAAGCGTGCCATAGATGAAGAAATCATACCATTCGAAGATCGTGCCCGCCGACGAGGCGGCAATGACCATGCGAATATCCTTCGCGGTCGGCTGATAGCCCGCGCCGTGACCGGCAGCGGCGGCTTCGTCGGTCATAGAGTCTCCCTCACCCCACTTATGGTGTTGCCGCATCTCTAATTGCCCCGCGGCGGCGCGCAAGTCCTCTTGGCGCGGGCGCCGGGTGGATCAGGGCCGTGGCGTTGATCGAGAATGGGAACCTGGGACCTGATCGACTTTGAATGAAACACCTGTGTGTCCCCGCGAAGGCGGGGACCCATCTCCTGCCGGTTCCATCTTGTACCGACCGGAGATGGACTCCCGCCTTCGCGGGAGTACACGGCCATATCAATCCAAGGTGATCACGCCCTAAAACAGCCGCGCCCCGTTCGGAACCGTCTTGTCGGGCGCGAAGAGGATCACCGCGCCGTCCGCGTCGGCGAAGCCCAGCGTCAGCACTTCGGACAGGAACTTGCCGATCTGGCGCGGCGGGAAGTTGACCACGGCCGCAACCTGCCGCCCCGGCAGATCATCCAGCGCATAGCGGTCGACGATCTGCGCGCTGCTTTTGCGGATACCGATCGCGGGACCGAAATCGATCTTCAGCTTATAGGCGGGCTTGCGCGCGTCCGGGAAAGCTTCGGCCTCGACGATGGTGCCGACGCGGATATCGACGCGCAGGAAATCGTCGAAGCTGATGTCCGGGGCGGCGGGCGCTTCGCTGTCGTGGTTCAGGTGCATGGTCCGCCCCTACCGCCCATACACACGCCCCGACTGCGCCAGCCGCTGGCGCGCCGTGTTGCCGGGCACCGCGACGCAGGTCGCGGGGTCATAGGTCGTGCCGACCGCGCCGCTGCCCGCCTCAACGAAGATTTCGACCTGCGTCTGGCTGTAGCCGCTCGGGATATAGCGCACCCAATAGCCGTCGGGATGGTGGCTCCACCGCGTCGCGGGCGTATCAATGCTGCCTTCCCCGCGCGGCACCGCGCCTGCCAGCATCGCCACGCGCTCCATGTCCGCATAGGCGAGCGAGGGACCGGAGAACATGCCGCGCATCCGCGATTCGGCCTGCATCACGCTGCGCAGCGGTTCGGGGACGCCGCCAGCCACGCGCTGAAATTCCGAGCTTGTCAGCACCGACAGCGCGCCGCGGTTCAGCGACGCGATCTGCTGGGGCGTCAAAAGCTCGCTCGCGACGACTTTCAGATTGTTGTTGAGATTTTCGAACTTCGACCGCGACACGATCGCCCACAGCAACAGCTGGATGTCGCGCTGGGCGATATGGGGCTTGGCGACGCTGTTCTGGAGGATGCTCGTCACGGCGTCGCGCGCCGACCCTTTCAGCGGCGCGTAGAGATAACCGTCGCCGCCGCCGGGGCCATGCGTTCCGGCATGGAGGCAATAGCTTTGCGCCGTCATCCGGTGATAGCCCGCCGCGAGCACGAAGCCCCCCGCCGCCGTGCGCTCCAGCGCGGCGAGATCGCCGACGCGCGCGGGCGCCTTCCACCCGTCGCGCGACGGATCGCCGTAGACGGCGTCCTTGATGCTGGTCGACACCGGTTCCGGCCCGCTCAGCAGCTTGGGCAGTTTCGGCGTCCCGCCCAGCCCTTTGACGATCCCGCCGATGTTGCCGAACTGGGCGCGGGCGGCGCTGTGGGTCAGCGCCAGTCCCGCAAATGCCGTGCCGATCAGGAAATTCCGCCGAATCATCGTCTTGCCCCCTTGTTGCCGTCCGCGCCCCGCGAATAGCAGCCGGGCTTCGGCTATTCCAGTTCCAGGATCACCGCGTCCACGGCCAGGCTGTCGCCCTGCGCCGCATTGACGCTCTTGACCACGCCCGTCTTTTCGGCGCGCAGGATATTCTCCATCTTCATCGCCTCGACCGTCGCGAGCGGCTGGCCCGCCTCGACGCTGTCGCCTTCGCCGACATGCAGCGAGACAAGGAGGCCCGGCATCGGGCAGATCAGATACTTCGACAAGTCGGGCGGGATCTTCTCGATCATGTGCGACGCCAGCGGCGCGACATGCCACGGCAGGACGCGCACGTCATGAATGGCGCCCCGCGTCGTCATGCGCCAGCCCGCGCGGGTCCTGGCGACCTTCACCGCCAGTTCGGCGTCGTCGATCTCCGCCACGACCAGCCGGTCGCCGGGCGTATATTCCAGTTCGATATCGACCTTTTCGCCATCGACCTTGATATGCTTGCGGCCGAGCTTCACCTTGTGGCTGATGCCGCCGATCGTCACCTGCCACTTGGCGGGCGGGTCGAGCCGGTCGCCGAGCTGGCCGTCAACGCGCCGCGCGCGGTCGGATTCGGCGCTCGCGATGAAGCCCGCGATCGCCGCGAGCGCGCGCGTCACGTCCGCGTCGGCGGGCGCGCCGTGGAAACCTTCCGGATATTCCTCGGCGATGAAGCCCGTCGTCAGTTCGCCCGAGCGGAAGCGCGGATGCTGCATGATCGCCGACACGAAGTCGATATTGTGGCCCAGTCCTTCGAGTTCGAAGCGGTCGAGCGCCGCGACCTGCAAGTCCGCCGCCTCGTCGCGCGTCTTGCCCCAGGTGATCAGCTTGGCGATCATCGGGTCATAGAAGATCGACACTTCGCCGCCGTCATAGACGCCGTCATCGACGCGCACGCCATCGACGCCGCGCCGCCCGTTCGCTTCACCATCATCGGTCCAGCCCGGCACCGGCGGCTGATAGCGCGTCAGCCGCCCCGTCGAAGGCAGGAAGCCGCGATAGGGGTCCTCGGCATAGACGCGGTTCTCGATCGACCAGCCGTCGATGCCGATGTCGTCCTGCGTCATCGCCAGCTTTTCGCCCGCCGCGACGCGGATCATCTGTTCGACGAGATCAACGCCGGTGATCGCCTCGGTCACGGGATGCTCGACCTGAAGCCGCGTGTTCATTTCGAGGAAATAGAAGCTCTCGCCCGTCGGATCGGCGCCCGATACGATCAGTTCGACCGTGCCCGCGCTGTAATAGCCGACGGCTCGCGACAGCGCGACGCACTGCTCACCCATCGCTTTCCGCATCTTGTCGGTGACGAAGGGCGACGGCGCCTCCTCGACCACCTTCTGGTGGCGGCGCTGGATCGAGCATTCGCGCTCGTTCAGGTAGAGGATATTGCCGTGCTGGTCACCGAGGATCTGGATTTCGATGTGGCGCGGGTTGAGAATGAACTTCTCGATGAACACGCGGTCGTCGCCGAAGCTGTTCAGCCCTTCGCGCTTGACGCTCTCGAAACCTTCGCGGACGTCCTTTTCCGAATAGGCCAGGCGCATGCCCTTGCCGCCGCCGCCCGCCGACGCCTTCATCATCACGGGATAGCCGATCTCGTTCGAAATCTCGACGGCATGGTCGGTGTCGCGGATTTCGCCGACGAAGCCGGGGACGACATTGACGCCCGCTTCCTTGGCGAGCTTCTTCGACTCGATCTTGTCGCCCATCGCCGCGATCGCGTTCACGGGCGGGCCGATGAAGGCGATATTCTCCTTGGCCAGCGCCTCGGCGAAGCTGGTGCGTTCCGACAGGAAGCCATAGCCCGGATGCACCGCCTCCGCGCCCGTTTGCTTGCAGGCTTCGATGATCTTGTCGGCGATCAGATAGGATTCCGACGCGGGCGACGGGCCGATATGCACGGCTTCATCGGCCATCCGCACGAAGGGCGCACGCGCGTCGGCGTCGGAATAGACGGCGACCGTCGCGATGCCCATGCGGCGCGCGGTCTTGATGACGCGGCAGGCGATTTCACCGCGATTGACGATCAGGATTTTCTTGAACATTCGGACCTTATCCTATCTTCATGACATGCTTGACGTGGCATGCCTTAGATGACATATTCTTTAGATGATCGTCAGCTTCGCCAATCGCGCGACCGAGCGGTTCGCCCACGAAGGCAAAAGCAAATTCGCCGGGCTGGACGTGGGAAAGGCGATGGCGCGGCTGCAACTGCTGCACGCCGCGGGATCGCTGGACGATATTCCGCCGCTCAAGTCGGTCGGACTGCATGCGCTGTCTGGCAACCGGCAAGGCCAATGGGCGATGACGATCAACGGGCCGTGGCGGCTGGTCTTCCGCTTTCGCGACGGCCATGCCGAAGACGTCGAGATCGTCGATTATCATTGAGGTGTCATGATGAGCCAGTTTGCGTTTCAACAAATCCACCCCGGTGCGATCCTCAAGGAGGAGCTTGAGGCGCGCGGGCTGTCGGCCAACGCCTTTGCGCTCAAGCTGCGCGTGCCGCCGCAGCGGATACAGGACATCGTCGCCGGCCGGCGCGGCATCAGCCCCGAAACCGCGCTGCGGCTGGAGGCGAGCCTCGGCACCCCGGCGCGGCTGTGGCTCGACATGCAGGCGGCCTATGATCTGCATCAGGCGGAAGCCAAGTTCGGCGAAGCGGTGAAACGCGAGGTGATGGCGGCGTGATCGCGATTGGCGATCAGGATTTTCCTGAACATTTCTAATTTCTTGCCTTCCTGACGGGACTCTGGCCGGTCACGGAATAAGTTCCGTCCCCATTATCGCGTAGAAAAAATCGACCTCTCGGATATTCATCCCTCGGCTGCCAAGGATCGCAATTAAAACCATCTGGTACCCAGTCAGCGTCCCAACGCACGACGATTTCTCGCACCTTGGGTCCTTTTTCGCGGCGCGTAATTCTTATACTACCTTGACTAGGCGCATCGCTTGGAACGAACGCTCCCCAAACAACGGCATCGCTTTGTTGATAAGCGTATTGATCATCCCATATTATCGTACACGCGCCCGCAGGCTGAGCCGCGCAAACGGCGCTGACGATAGCACCTAGCGCCAGAAAACGTCCGATCGACAATTGTGAAAGGAGTCCGCTCACTCCGCCGCTTCCATCCGCATCGGTTCTTCGGCTTCCATCGGCTTCAGCCCCAGCTTCGCGAACAGCGCGGCGTCCTTGCTGTCACCCGCGTTCGCGGTGGTGAGCAGCTTGTCGCCCGTGAAGATGCTGTTCGCGCCCGCCATGAAGCACAGCGCCTGTGTCGCCTCCGACATGCTCTCACGTCCCGCCGACAGGCGGACCATGGACTTGGGCATGGTGATGCGCGCCACCGCGACGGTGCGGGCGAATTCGATGTCGTCGATCTGCGCCAGCGGCGTGTCCGCCAGCATGTCGCCCAGCACCGTGCCCTTCACGGGCACCAGCGCGTTGACCGGCACGCTTTCGGGATGGCGCGGCAGCGTCGCGAGCGCGTGGATGAAGCCGACGCGATCGCTGCGCGTCTCGCCCAGGCCGACGATGCCGCCCGAACAGACGTTGATGCCCGCGCCGCGCACTTCCTCCAGCGTGTCGAGCCGGTCCTGAAAGGTCCGGGTCGAGATGATGTTCGCGTAATTCTCCGGGCTGGTGTCGATGTTGTGGTTATAATAATCCAGCCCCGCGACCGCGAGCTGCTGCGCCTGTTCCTTCGTCAGCATCCCCAGCGTCATGCAGGTTTCCATGCCCATCTGGCGCACGCCCTCGATCATCTCGACGATCGCGGGCATGTCGCGGTCCTTGGGGTTGCGCCACGCCGCGCCCATGCAGAAGCGCTTCGAACCCGCGTCCTTCGCCTCGGCCGCCGCCTGCAGCACGGCGCGCACGTCCATCAGCTTCGTCGCCTTCAGCCCCGTCTCGGCGTGGGCCGACTGCGAGCAATATCCGCAATCCTCCGCGCAGCCGCCGGTCTTGATACTGAGCAGGGTGCAAAGCTGAACCTCGCCGCGCGCGTGGTTCCGGCGGTGGACGCCCTGCGCCTCCCACATCAGTTCGTCGAACGGCAGGTCGAAAAGTTCCGCGATCTCTTCGCGCATCCAGTCGTTGCGGGTCTCGGTCATCCGATGCTCTCCAATGCCTGCGCCAGGTCGGCGATGATGTCGTCGATATGTTCGATGCCGACCGACACGCGCACCACATCGGGACCGGCGCCCGCCTCCACCAGTTCGGCTTCCGAAAGCTGGCTGTGAGTCGTCGAGGCGGGGTGGATGATCAGCGAGCGCGTATCGCCAAGGTTGGCGAGATGGCTGTGCATTTTGACCGAGGAGACGAGCTTGATGCCCGCCTCATATCCGCCCTTCAGCCCGAAGGTGAATACCGATCCGCCCTTGCCGCCCAGATATTTCCGCGCCAGCGCATGATAGGGGTTATCCTCAAGCCCGGCATAGGAAACCCAGCTCACCTTGGAATGCGTTTGCAGCCACTGGGCGAGGGCGAGCGCGTTGCTGCAATGCCGTTCCATGCGCAGCGCCAGCGTCTCCATGCCCGTGAGCGCGAGGAAGGCGTTCATCGGCGCCAGCGCCGGGCCAAGGTCGCGCAGGCCGAGCGTGCGCGCCGCGAGGATGAAGGCCAACGGCCCGAACGCCTCGGTAAAGGTCAGCCCGTGATAGGAGGCGTTGGGCGTGCTCAGCGTCGGATATTTGCCGTCCTTCGCCCAGTCGAAGCGGCCCGCGTCCACCATCACGCCGCCGATGGCATTGCCATGGCCGTTGAGGAACTTGGTCGTCGAATGGACGACGATGTCGGCGCCATGTTCGATCGGGCGGCACAGCATCGGCGTCGCCATCGTATTGTCGACGATCAAAGGCACGCCCGCGTCATGCGCGACTTTCGCGATCGCCTCGATATCCTGGACCACGCCGCCGGGGTTGGCGAGGCTTTCGATGAACACCGCACGCGTCTTGTCGTTGATCGCGGCGGCGACGTTGCCCGCATCGTCGGCATCGACGAAATGCGTCGTCCACGCCATCTTGCGGAAGCTCTGCCCCAGCTGGTTCTGCGAGCCGCCGTACAGTTTGCGCGCCGCGACGATCTCGCACCCCGGCTCCATCAGCGTGTGAAAGGCCAGGAACTGGGCGGCATGGCCCGACGCCACCGCCAGCGCCGCCTGCCCGCCTTCCAGCGCCGCGATCTTGCCTTCCAGCGCGCCGTTGGTCGGGTTCATGATCCGGGTGTAGATATTCCCGAATTCCTGGAGGTTGAACAGGCGCGAGGCATGTTCGACATCGTCGAACACATAGGATGCGGTCTGATAGATGGGCGTGATCCGCGCCTTGGTGGTCGGATCGGGCGCGGTCCCCGCATGGACGGCCAGTGTGTCGAGCTTCGGATCGGTCATGCTGCATCCTCCAATGATGGCATATTGTGGCCGAGCAGCCGTAGCACATCGGCGGCGCATTCGACCACGTTCGAACCGGGTCCATAGATGCCCTGCACGCCCGCGTCGCGCAGATAGTCGTAATCCTGCGGCGGGATG